>JALYIZ010000070.1 GCA_030775505.1 Actinomycetota bacterium
GCTCCCGCGCGCTCAGGTAGGCCGCGGCCGCTCTGACGCCCGCGTCCGCGACCCCGAGCTGGACAGCGGCCAGCCCGACACGGGCTCGATCGGCGAGCCAGCCCACCGAGCCGGGACCGGCGAGCGGATCCGCCTGCACGCCGGTGAAGTCGATGTCGGCGGCGAGCGCCCAGGTCGTCGTCTCGACCACGCGACCGTCCAGCGCTGCCCGGTTGGCCAGGTAGAGCCCGTCGCCGGCGGCCACGACGACGGCATTGGCCGCACCGTGCTGCACGAAGGCGCACCCCGACAGCCGACCCTCATGGGCGCTGATCGGGTCGGAACCGGTCAGGTCCAGGGCCGCGGTGAGAGTCAGCGAGCCGTCCGAGACGCCACCCAGCAGATCGCCCGCGAGGGTGGGGGTCCCGAACTTCATGAGGGCGAGCCCGCCGAGCAGGCAGGACTCCCATAGCGGGACCGGCGCCAGATGGCGGCCCTGCGCCTCCAGCACGAGGCACAGCTCGGTCAGCCCCAGGCCGGTGCCCCCGTAGATCTCGGGGATCGCGACCCCGGTGATGCCCGCCTCCGCGAGCTGGCGGTACAGCCGCTCGTCGACGCGCGAGGCGGACTCCTCCACCACGGCCAGGTCCTCGTGGGACGTGCGTGCCCGCATGATCTCGTCGGCCAGCCCGACCAGGCTGCGCTGGTCCGGCGTCACCGCGCGCCTCTCGGCATGCTGAGTCCCGCGGTGCAAATGAGGTCACGCATCACCTCGTTGACACCGCCGCCGAACGTGTTGACAACCGCGCCGCGCGTCAGGACCTCGACGCGCCCGTCCAGCGGAGCTCCGGCCTGGCCCTGCCGGCGCGACCCGTCGGGCCCGAGCAGGCCGAACAGCGTGCGGCAGACCTCCTGATGCATCTGGGTCCCGAAGACCTTGGCCGCGCAGGCATCGGCCACCGACACCGCCTCGGCGGCCACGGCGCCCGTCAGCTGCCAGTTGAGCAGCCGCATCGCCTCCACCTGTGCGTAGGTGCGCGCCAATTCGGCGGCGACCCAGGGGTCGTCGAGCGTTCCGCGCTCGACGCACCACTGGCGCACCCCGTCCCACAGCGCCTCGGTCCGGCCTGAGAAGGCCGCCAGTCCGACACGCTCGTGGTTGAGCTGCGCGGTCAGCAGCCGCCACCCCCCGTTGACCTCGCCGACCAGGTTGCCGGCCGGCACCCGGACCCCGTCGTAGAACGTCGTCGACGTGGTGTTGCCGCCCACGGTGTGCAGCGGCGTCCAGCTGAAGCCGGGACTGGAGGTCGCGACGATAAGTACGGAGATCCCCTGGTGCTTCGGAGCCTGCGGGTCGGTGCGGACCGCGAGCCAGATCGCGTCGGAGTGCCCGGCGCCACTCGTGAAGACCTTGTTGCCGTCAACCACCCACTCGTCCCCGTCCAGGACGGCCCGGGTGCGCAGCGATGCGAGATCTGTCCCCGCCGCCGGCTCGGTGTAGCCGATCGCGAAGACGCACTCGCCGGCGAGGATGGCGGGCAGGTAGGCGGCCTTCTGCTCCGTCGTGCCGTAGGTCATCAACGTCGGACCCACCGTGTTGACCGTCACGAAGGGAAAGGGAGCGCCCGCCCGCTGCACCTCGTTGAAGAGCAGGAACTGCTCGAACGCCCCCGCCCCTCTTCCCCCGTATTCGACGGGCCAGCCGAGCCCCAACCAGCCGTCCGCGCCCATCTTCTGGACCAGCGCCCGCCACAGGGCGGGGTTGTCACCCTCGCCGCCGAGATCGGCCCGGACGTCAGGGGTGAGCATGGCCGCGAAGTAGGCGCGCAGCTCGCGCTGGAGGTCCTGTTGATCGGGACTCAGTTCCATGTGCATCACGGCGGCCACCGTACCCCGCACAACCGCCCAAGCGCTTGCTAGGTTGGGCGGCATGGCGGGAACGAGTGACGGCAGGGTCGTCGTCGTGACGGGCGCCGGCCAGGGGATCGGGCGGGCGCACGCGCTGGCCTTCGCGGCCGACGGTGCGGCGGTGGTCGTCAACGACATCGGGGACGCCGCCGGCGCCGTAGTGGCCGAGATCTCTGCCGCCGGCGGCACGGCCGTCGCAAGCAGGGGCGACGTGGCGGACTGGGACTACGCGGCGGCCCTCGTCGCCACCGCGTTGGATGAGTTCGGCCAGCTCGACGCACTGGTCAACAACGCTGGGCTGGTCCGCGACCGGATGCTGGTCAACATGAGCGAACCCGAGTGGGACGACGTGCTCCGGGTCGACCTGAAGGGTCACTTCTGCCCCCTGCGCCATGCGGCCGCGTACTGGCGCGACGAGGCGAAGGCCGGCCGGGAGCGCCAGGCGAGGGTGGTCAACACCAGCTCCGGCGCGGGGCTGCTGGGCAGCGTCGGTCAGGCCAACTACGCCGCTGCCAAGGCTGGGGTGGTCGGGCTCACGCTCGTGGCCGCGGCCGAGCTCGCCCGCTACGGGATCACCGCCAACGCCATCGCCCCCGCTGCCCGGACCCCCATGACGGAGGCGGTGTTCGCCCAGACGATGGCCAAGCCCGCGTCGGGCTTCGACCCCATGGACCCCGCGAACGTCTCCCCGCTCGTCGTGTGGCTGGCCGGGGCCGACAGCGGGGACGTCACCGGGCGGGTCTTCGAGGTCGAGGCCGGCATCATCAGCCCCGCGGACGGCTGGCAGCACGGTCCGAGCGAGGACAAGGCGTCCCGATGGTTGCCGGCGGAGGTCGGTCCGGCCGTCCGGCGGCTGCTCGACCAGGCACCGACGCCCGCCCCGGTGTACGGCGCGTGAGCGTCGAGGCCTTCCGGGCCGAGGTGCGTGACTGGCTCGCCACGCATCTGACTGGCAGGTACAGCCCGCTGGTGGGCAGCGGCGGACCGGGCCGGGAGCACGAACACACCGCGTTGCGCCACGACTGGGAACGCGAGCTTGGCGCGGCCGGCTGGATCGGTCTGGGCTGGCCGGTCGAGGCCGGGGGTCGGGGGGCCCCCATCGACCACCAGGTGGCCTTCCACGAGGAGTACGCGCGTGCCGGCGCACCTGCCCGGCTGGGGCACATGGGCGAGCAGCTTCTCGGCCCCACCCTGGCTGCTCTCGGGACGCAGGAGCAGAGGGAGCGCTTCCTCCCCGGGATCCTCTCGGGTGAGCAGTTGTGGTGCCAGGGGTACTCCGAGCCTGGTGCCGGGTCGGACCTCGCCGGTGTGCGAACCCGAGCTCGTCTCGAGCCCGACGGCTGGCACCTGGACGGCCAGAAGGTCTGGACGTCGCTGGCCCACCTGGCGGACTGGTGCTTCGTCATCGCGCGGACTGACCCCGGGAGCAGCCGTCACGCGGGCCTGTCCTACCTGCTCGTCCCGATGCGGCAGCCCGGCGTCGAGGTCCGGCCCATCGTCCAGCTGACCGGCACCTCGGAGTTCAACGAGGTCTTCTTCGACGACGCCCTGACCGAGACGTCCAACGTCGTGGGGACGCCCGGGGACGGGTGGCGGGTGGCCATGGCGACGCTCGCGTTCGAGCGCGGCGTCGCGACGCTCGGCCAGCAGGTGGGGTTTGCCCGCGAGCTGCGCGAGGTGACCACCGCGGCCAGGGCGACGGGCCGCGACCAGGACCCTCTCCTGCAGGAGCGGCTTGTCGCGGCCTGGGCCGGTCTGCAGGTGCTGCAGCACACGGCCGCCCGCACCCTCGACAACGCCGCCGCCGGCACCGGCGTCGAGGCTTCGGTGTCGAAGCTGCTGTGGGCGACCTGGCACCAGCGCCTCGGCGAGCTCGCCATGGACGTCCTCGGACCCGGCGCGGTCGTCGTTGAGGGGGAGGACCTCTCGCCGCTGCAGAGCCTGTTCCTGTTCAGCCGGTCCGACACGATCTACGGCGGCTCCCACGAGGTCCAGCGCAACATCGTCGCCGAGAGGTTCTGGCGGCTGCCCAAGGACCGCGCATGACCAGCGTGACCGAGCACGACGAGCTGCGGGCCGCCGTCCGGTCCTTCCTGGACGGACACGCCCCGCTGCGCAGCGAGCCCACGCCGCACGTCTGGCAGCGCATGTGCCGCGAGCTGGGCCTGACGGGTTTCGGCCTGGCTGACTTCGCGGCCCTCGCGGTGGTCGCCGAGGAGACCGGACGCGTGCTCCTGCAGGCCCCGTACCTGTCGACGGCCGTGGCCGCGGTTGTGCTGGCCGAGGTCGGCGCCGACGACCTGCTTGCCCGCCTCATCGACGGCTCCTCCACGGCCGCCCTCGCCGTCGACGGCTGCCGACAGGTCGCCGACGCGGGCCAGGCCGGCCTTCTGCTCGTGGCCGGTCCAGACGGACTGCACGCGCACGAGGACTTCACCGCGACACCATTGCGGCCGCTGGACCCGACCCGTCCGCTCGCCGACGTCGAGCTCGGCACCGGAGGCGCACGTCAGCTCGGCGGCCCGGTGGACGCCGCGCTGCTGCGGCGGCTTCTCCTCGTGGCGCTGGCCGCGGAGTCCGTTGGCGCGGCCCGCGAGTGCCTGCAACTGACCGTCGAGCACCTGCGCGTCAGGGAGCAGTTCGGTCGCCCCCTCGGCTCCTTCCAGGCTCTCCGGCACCGCGTTGCCGACCTCACGGTGGAGCTCGAGGGCGCCACCTCGACCGCCTGGCACGCCACCCATGCCGCAGCGGCCACCTCCCCCGAGCTCGCGGTAGCGGCGCCGCTGGCCAAGGCCATGTGCAGCGACGCGTTCGCGCACATCGCCGGCGAGATGATCCAGCTGCACGGCGGGATCGGCTTCACGTGGGAGCACAGTGCCCATCTGTACTTCAAGCGGGCCTGGACGACCCGTCTCACTCACGGGGACTCCGCCGCGCTGCGGCGCGAGGCCTTCGACCTGGCGGAGTGGTGAGCGGATGACCGACAAGCGGATGACGGAGGACCAGGTCGTCGGACAGCTCCGGTCCGGGATGACCCTCGGGATCGGCGGTTGGGGCTCGCGGCGCAAACCGATGTCGCTGGTCCGGGCCATCCTGCGCTCGGAGCTGACCGACCTGACGGTTGTCTCCTACGGCGGCCCCGACGTCGGGCTCCTGTGTGCCGCCGGCAAGGTGCGCCGGCTCGTCTACGGCTTCGTGTCGCTGGACTCCATCCCCCTCGAGCCGCACTTCCAGGCGGCCCGGACCTCCGGCACCGTCGAGGTCACCGAGTACGACGAGGGGATGGTGCAGTGGGCGCTCTACGCAGCCGCCTGCCGCCTGCCATTTCTGCCCACGCGCGCGGGACTGGGTTCTGACGTCATGCGGGTCAACCCCGACCTCAAGACGGTCCGTTCGCCCTACCCGGGCGGGGAGGAGCTGCTCGCCGTCCCGGCCCTCCCCCTCGACGCCGCCCTTGTCCACCTCAATCGCGCCGACGTCCGCGGCAACGCCCAGTTCCTCGGACCGGACCTGTACTTCGACGACCTGTTCTGTGCAGCCGCCGAGCGCGCCTACGTCTCCTGCGAGCGCATCGTGCCCACCGAGGAGCTCGCCGCGGGCGAGTTGACCCGGCTGAGGATCTCGCGCTGGATGGTGGCCGGAGTGGTGGAGGCGCCGCGCGGCGCCCACTTCACGTCGTGCAGCCCCGATTACGAGCGGGACGAGGAATTCCAACGCGAGTACGTCGCGGCCGCGAAGGACCCGGCTGCCTGGCAGCAGTTCACCGCGACCTACCTCGCCGGCGACGAGGCGGCCTACCAAGCGGCCGTGGCCGGACGCGTCAGGATGCCCGCGTGAGCGACGCGACCCGGGCCGAGGTGTGCGCCGTCGCCTGCGCCGAGGCCTGGCGCGGCGACGGGGAGATCCTGGCCAGTCCGATGGCGCTGGTCCCCAGCCTCGGGGCCCGGCTCGCGCGGGAGACCTTCGAGCCCGATCTGCTGCTCTCCGACGGGGAGGCGTCTTTCGTCACCGGGCCCTGGCCCCTGGGGGCCCCACCGCCGGCGACGGTGGAGGGCTGGATCCCCTATCGCGCCATCTTCGACCTCGTCTGGCGCGGCCGCCGGCACGTGATGATGGGCGCGAGCCAGATCGACGAGTACGGCAACACCAACATCTCCTGCATCGGTGACCACCACCGTCCCGCCAGCCAGCTGCTCGGCGTACGCGGCGCCCCGGGCAACACCGTCAACCATGCGACCAGCTACTGGGTCCCCCGCCACTCCACCCGGGTCTTCGTATCCGACGTGGACATGGTCTCCGGGGTCGGCAACGACCGCGCGGGCGGCGAAGCGGGCCGCTACCACCAGCTGCGCCGGGTCGTGACCGACCTGGCAGTCCTCGACTTCCGGACACCTGACGGCCGGATCCGGCTCGCTTCGGTGCACCCTGGCGTGACCGTGGCGCAGGTGCAGGCCGCCACGGCCTTCCCTCTCGACGCGACGGACGTGGAGCAGACCAGACTGCCGACGCCGGAGGAGCTCTCACTCATCCGCGACCTGCTCGACCCGCGGAGACTGCGGGACAAGGAGGTGCCGGCGTGAACCCTGGCCTGCACACCGCCGCCTGTGAGCTGTTCGGCGTGCGCTATCCCGTCGTGCAGACCGGGATGGGATGGGTGTCGGGGCCCCGCCTGACCTCGGCGACGGCGAACGCCGGCGGCCTGGGCATCCTCGCCTCCGCCACCATGACCTACGACGAGCTGGCCGCAGCCATCGCTGAGACGTCGTCGCGCACAACCCGCCCGTTCGGGGTCAACCTGCGCGCGGACGCCCCCGACGCCGCAGCCCGCATCGACCTACTGGCCCGCGAGGGCGTGCGGGTGGCGTCGTTCGCTCTGGCCCCCAAGCAGGAGCTCATCACCCGGTGCAAGGACGCCGGACTGGTCGTCGTCCCGTCGATCGGCGCGCGCCGGCACGCGGCGAAGGTCGCGGCGTGGGGTGCGGACGCGGTCATCGTGCAGGGCGGCGAGGGAGGCGGCCACACCGGCCAGGTGCCCACCACCGTCCTCCTCCCCCAGGTCGTTGACGCCGTGGACATCCCCGTCATCGCGGCCGGCGGCTTCTTCGACGGCCGGGGCCTGGTGGCCGCGCTCGCCTACGGAGCCGCGGGGATCGCGATGGGCACCCGATTCCTGCTCACCAGCGACAGCGCCGTCGGGGACGCGGTCAAGCAGGTGTACCTGTCGAAGGAAGTGACCGACACCGTCGTGACGCGCGAGGTAGACGGGATGCCCCACCGCGTGCTGCGCACGGACCTGGTGGACCAGCTCGAACGCTCCAGGACCCTCGGCCGGCTGACCCGGGCCGTCCGCAACGCCATCGCCTTCCAGAAGCTGTCGGCCACGCCGTGGACCTCGCTGGCCCGGGAGGGCCTGGCGATGCGGCGCAACGCCGAGCTCAGCTGGAGCCAGGTGGTGATGGCCGCCAACACCCCGATGCTGCTGAAGGCGGCGATGGTCGACGGGCGGCCCGACCTCGGAGTGATGGCGTCCGGGCAGGTCGTCGGGCTGCTCGAGGACCTGCCGTCCTGCGCTGACCTCCTCGAGCGGATCATCGCCGAGGCCAGCGACGTCCTGGACCGACTCGGAGGGAACAGTGCCTGACGCTCCACCACCCCACGGTCTGCTCACGGGCAAGACCGTGTTGGTCACCGCGGCTGCCGGGACCGGTATCGGCTTCGCGACGGCTCGGCGCTGCGTCGAGGAAGGCGCGACGGTAGTGATCTCCGACCGGCATGAGCGCCGGCTCGGCGAGGCCGCGGACCAGCTCGGCGAGCTCGGCCCGCGGCCGCTCGCCGTGCCGTGCGACGTGACGTCCGAGGACGACGTGCAGCGGCTGTTCGCGGCGACGCTCGCCGAGCACGGCCATCTCGACGTGCTGGTCAACAACGCCGGACTGGGCGGGACAGCCGCACTTGTGGACATGACTGACGAGCAGTGGCACAGCGTGCTGGACGTGACGCTGAACGGCACGTTCCGGTGCACCCGGGCGGCGTTGCGGGCCATGGTGCCGCGGGGGAGCGGCGTGATCGTCAACAATGCGTCCGTGGTCGGCTGGCGGGCCCAGCAGGGCCAGGCGCACTACGCCGCCGCAAAGGCCGGCGTCATGGCCCTGACCCGCTGCGCCGGCCTGGAGGGCGCCGCGGCGGGCGTCCGGGTGAACGCGGTCGCGCCCAGCCTGGCCATGCACCCGTTCCTCGCCAAGGTGACCACCGAGGAGCTGCTCGCCGAGCTCTCGGCCCAGGAGGCCTTTGGCCGGGCCGCCGAGCCGTGGGAGGTCGCGAACGTGATCGTGTTCCTCGCCAGCGACTACTCCTCCTACATGACAGGTGAGGTCGTGTCCGTGAGCAGTCAGCACCCGTGAGGCACACCGGTGGTTGACCCGGCGTCGGTGGGCGCGACCGGGGAGCCGTTCGTCCTCGAGGTCGAACGCGGCAAGCTCCGCGAGTTCGCCCGCGCCACCTTCACCGTCCCGCCCGGGGACTGGTCGCTCCCCACCTTCCTGACGACCGCGTTCCATTGGCAGAGCGGCGCCGCAGACCCGTGGGAAGCGGTGCGGATGGACCCGGCACGGGGCCTGCACGCCGAGCAGGAGTTCGTCTTCCACGGACCGCCGCCGCGGGCCGGCGACACCCTGATCGGGGTGTCCACCATCGAGTCGGTCACCGACAAGCAGGGGCGGCGCGGCGGGACGATGACCTTCGCGGTGATGCGGACCGAGTTCCGGGACCCCTCCGGCCGGCTGGTCGCGGAGACCCGGCTGACCGGGGTCGAGACGGCCCAGGCACCCACATGAACGAGCTACCCCCCGCACCCCCGCCGCTGGTCGTCGGGCCGTTGACCCGGACCGACCTGGTCCGCTACCAGGGCGCGTCAGGGGACTTCCAGCCCATCCACCACGACGAGCCGTTCGCCCGCGCCGCCGGCTACGAGGCACCGCTGTCCCTCGGCATGCTGCACGCCGGCCTGCTCGGGGGCTGGGCGGCCTCGTGGTTGGGCGCCGGGGCGGTTCGCCGCTTCCGGGTGCGCTTCTCCGAGCAGGCCTTCGTCGGTGACACGCTCACGTGCGACGGAACGGTGAGCGGGCGGCGCCAGGAGGGCGGCGAGTCGATGGTGGACCTCGAGCTCACCTGCACGCGCCAGACCGGACAGGTGGTCGCCCGAGCCTGGGCGAGCTTCGTGTGCGACGGACAGGAGTCCCCATGAGCTCGATCTCCACGACCCGTCACCCGGACGGGGTCGCCGAGGTGGTGGTCGACCACCCGCCGGTCAACGCCCTTCCGGTGGCGGGATGGTTCGAGCTCGCAACAGTCGTGCGCGGCCTGGGAGAGGACACCCAGGTGCGGGCCGTCGTGCTCCGTGCCGAGGGCCGCGGCTTCAACGCCGGCGTCGACATCAAGGAGTTCCAGCGCGACACCGGCTTCACCGCTCTCATCGGGGCCAACCGAGGCTGCTACGCGGCCTTCGAGGCGGTGTACGCCTGCGCCGTACCGGTGGTTGCCGCCGTTCACGGCTTCTGTCTGGGAGGCGGCATCGGCCTGGTCGGCAACAGCGACATCATCGTCGCCAGCGATGACGCCACCTTCGGGCTGCCCGAGGTGGACCGCGGCGCCCTGGGCGCGGCGACGCACCTGTCCCGGCTGGTGCCCCAGCACCGGATGCGCGCGATGGTCTACACGTCCGCCACCGCGACAGCTGCAGAGCTGCACGCCTACGGCTCCGTACTTCGCGTGGTCCCCCGGGCCGAGCTGCGCGCCACCGCACTGGCCGTCGCCGGCGAGATCGCGGCGAAGAACCCCACGGTCATCCGCGCCGCGAAGGAGTCCCTCAACGGCATCGACCTGTGGGACGTGCGGCGCAGCTACCGGTACGAGCAGGGGTTCACGTTCGAGCTGAACCTGTCCGGAGTGGCCGACGAGGTCCGGGACTCTTTCGGCAAGGACTGAACCGGAGCGGGCCTGCATGCCTGCCCCCGCACCTGGGTACGGCCCGCAGCGACCTGCCCGAAATGTCCGTTCCGGCCCTGTCGACCGACGGAGGTTCTCGTCGTGAACTCTCAACGCCTGTCCGCCCTGTCCGGCTGCGTCCTCGCCTGCTCGTTCGCCCTGGGTGCCGCCGGCGCGTCCGCCGCCTGGGCGGCTCCCAGCCCCAGCCCCAGCACCAAGCCCACCGTCGTGCCGGCGGTCCCCAGCGCCAAGCCGACCACCAAGCCCACGGCCAAGCCCACCGC
>JALYIZ010000071.1 GCA_030775505.1 Actinomycetota bacterium
ATCGTGTCCCTGGTGCCTGCGGGCCCGCCCACGGGTGTGCCGACGGCCGCCCCGCCGCGCCCGCAGGTCGCGCCTACGGCGCAGGCCACGCCGAGCGGGGCCTACACGTCTTCGCTGCGGCTCACGTTCGACCGCACCACTGCCCTCTCGGGGGTGATCGCCGCGAGTTTTGCCCTTGTCGTATTCGGACTGCTCGGCGTCGCCCTTGTCCTCGTTGTCCTGTCAGGGCTGCGCCGCGGCCCTGCCGGCCGCCACATCGCACCGTTGGACGGAGCTGACATGAACCCCACCCGCAGCAGGCTGTACGCCGGTCTCAGTGTTCTGGCGCTCGCGGCCGTCGTTGGCGGCATCGGCTGGTACCAGGTTTCGGGGGAACCCCTCGTCAACCGGCAGATCCCCTTCCTCGCGAGCGCGGGGATCTTGGCGGTCCTGCTGTCGGTGCTCGGCGGAAGTCTGATCGTCGCCGAGCAACTGCGCGGCGACCAGTCGCGCATCGACGAGCTCGAGCAGGCCGTCAGGTCCTTGACCGAGGCGCTGGCCCCGATGATCGAGTCACCACCCCGGCACGCGCCGGTCGCGACCTCGCCCCAGAAGCGGGCGCCGCGCCGCCGGGCACCGCTCGAGGATGGCTAGCGGAACGTCTCGTGTCCGGGGTCCAGGCGCCAGCTGAGCATCACCGTGTCCTGCTGGTCCACGGCACCTGCTGACCGGTAGGTCGCGAGCGCAGCCTCGTTGTTGTTGTCCGTCAGCACCCACATCCCGTAGCAGCCGAGTGTCCTGGCGCGGTCGGCCAGAGCCTGGACCAGAGCCCGTCCCACCCCTTGGCCGCGGCAGCCCTCGTCGACGGCGAGCTCGTAGAGGAACATCTCAGTGCCCTTGTCGGGATGGGTGACGTCGACCCCGGTGACGAACCCCACCGGCCGCGCACCCTCGACCGCCAGGCATACGTGGTGGTTGGGTCTGGCCAGGAACGTCGCTGCCCATTCCCTGCGCACGTCATGGTCGAACAGCGCGGTGGCGGCCACCAGGGCCGGCACGTCCTCCGGCGACGACAGCCAGCGCAGCTCCACCGCTCAGCCGTTCCCACCACGGTCGCGCAGAATCGCCGCCCGGCGGGCCTGGCAGTAGCGCACCCCCATCAGTCCCAGGACCGCCCCGCACCCGCACATCACCAGCCACCAGGTCCGCACCGAGCCGCCGGCCAGCCGCACCACCGACAGCACAGCGAGGGCGACCGCCCAGGCCAACGTGCCCAGCGCCACGGTCCGGACGTCATCGGTCTCGAGCGGTTCCGGGTCAGGCCGACGGGGCGGTGCCATGAAGGCAACTGTAGGCGGCGCGCTTGTCGTTAGCAGGACTCATGAGTTATGCTAACGATATGCCGACGGACGTCCCGACGAGGACCGAGACGGAGCTGGCCAGTGCGCTGCGCCTGTCGGTCATGCGGCTGGCCCGGCGACTGCGCGCGCAGCGGGACAACAACCTGTCGTTGAACCAGGTCGCCGCCCTCGCCACCGTCGAGCGGCACGGACCGATGACGCCTGGCGAGCTGGCCGACCACGAGAAGGTCCAGCCGCCGTCGATGACGCGCATCCTCGCCTCACTCGAGGCGGCCGGACTGCTGGCCCGTACCCCCCACCCCACCGATGGCCGGCAGGCCCTGTTGGCCCTCAGTCCGTCCGGGGCGGTCCTGCTGCGTGAGGACCGACGCCGGCGCGACGCGTGGCTGGCCCGGCGGATGAAGGAGCTGCAGCCCGGGGAGCTCGAGGTCCTCGCCAAGGCTGCGGCTGTCCTTGACCGGCTGGCCGGGGGCTGAGCAAGGTGACCCTCAAGGCATGAGCAGCCAGACATTCCGCTCCCTGCGGGTCCGCAACTACCGGCTGTTCGCCTCCGGCCAGTTCGTGTCGCTGACCGGGACCTGGATGCAGCGGGTCGCGCAGGACTGGCTCGTGCTGCAGCTGTCCCACAACTCCGGCGTCGCGCTCGGGATCACCACCGGCCTGCAGTTCCTCCCGGTGCTGCTCTTCGGCCTCTACGGCGGGGTGCTGGCGGACCGTTACGACAAGCGGCGGCTCCTCGTCGCCGCGCAGCTCGCCATGGGGCTGTTCGCCCTGGTCCTGGGAGTGCTGGACCTGTCCGGCGCCGTGCGGCTGTGGCACGTGTATGCCCTGGCCTTCCTGCTCGGCCTGGCGAGCGTCGTCGACACGCCGGTGCGCCAGGCGTTCGTCGTCGAGATGGTCGGGCCCTCCGACCTCCCCAACGCCGTGAGCCTCAACAGCGCGACCTTCAACTCCGCACGCGTCGTCGGTCCGGCGGTCGCCGGACTGATGATCACCGGTGTGGGGACGGGCTGGGTCTTCCTGGCCAACTCAGCCAGCTACGTCGCCGTCCTTGCCGGGCTGCTGGCCATGCGTACGTCGGAGCTGCACCCGGCGCGTCCGGTGGCCCGCGGCGCCGGACAGCTGCGCGAAGGACTGGCCTACGTGCGGGCGCGTCGCGAGCTGTTCGTCCCGCTCATGCTGGTCGCGGTCATCGGCACCTTCGGGTTGAACTTCCAGATCACCATGTCGCTGGTCGCCAAACAGGTCTTCCATCGCGGCGCTGCGTCGTTCGGGCTGCTCGGGTCGGCGCTGGCGGCCGGCTCCCTGCTCGGAGCCCTGGTGAGCGCGCGGCGGGCGAAAGCCCCCCGGCTGAGGGTCATGCTGCTGGCGGCTCTCGCATTCGGCCTGCTCGAGGTCCTGACCGGGCTGGCCCCCAGCTACCCGGCGATGGCAGTGCTGTTGGTCCCGACCGGGGCGGCAATGCTGACCTTCAGCACGGCGGCGAACTCCACAGTGCAGCTGGCGACCGAGCCGCACATGCGCGGGCGGGTGATGGGCATCTATGTACTGGTCTTCCTGGGCGGCACTCCCTTCGGCGCGCCCCTCATTGGTGCGTTGGCCCAGGTCGCCGGCGCGAGGTCGAGCCTTCTGGCGGGCGGTGCCGTGTCAGCCGCCGCCGCCCTCGGCGCGGCGTGGTGGCTGCGGCACTGGCGACCGGTGCTACCAGGCGTAGGCCTCCGGCGCGGGGCCGCCAGGCCCCGGGAAGATCTCGTCGAGACGCGTCAGGGCGTCGGCTGAGAGCGTCAGCTCGGTGGCCCGAAGCGAGCCCGTCAGCTGCTCGACCGTCCGCGGCCCGACGATGGGCGCGGTGACGACCGGCTGGTGGAGCAGCCAGGCCAGGCCGACGTCTGCCGGCTGCTCGCCATGTGAGTCGCAGAACGCCTCATACGCCTCCACGGCGGTCCGGTTCTCCTCCAACGACTTCTGCGTGTTGGGGTCGGCCGAGCGCCCTTCCTTCTGCTTGCGCAGGATGCCGCCGAGAATGCCGCGGTTCAGCGGCGACCAGGGGATCAGCCCCAGGCCGTACTGCTCGCAGGCGGGGACCACCTCGAGCTCAACGGTCCGCTTCATCAGGTTGTAGTAGCTCTGCTCGCTGCACAGGCCGAACGTCCCCCGCCGGGACGCGCGCTCGTTGGCCTGGGCGATTCCCCAGCCGGGGAAGTTCGACGAGCCTACGTAAAGGATCTTCCCCTGGGCCTTCAGGACGTCGAACGCCTCCCACAATTCCTCCCACGGAGCCCCGCGGTCGATGTGGTGCATCTGGTAGATGTCGATGTAGTCGGTCTGCATCCTGCGCAGCGATGCGTCGCACTGCTGGCGGATCGCCAGCGCGGACAGGAACGTCTGGTTGGGCCACGGTCCCATCCCGCCGTAGAGCTTGGTCGCCAGCACCGTCTTCTCCCGGCGTCCGCCGCCCTGGGCGAACCACGTCCCGACGATCTTCTCGGTGACGCCCTCCCCGGTCTTCCAGCCGTAGACATTCGCGGTGTCGAAGAAGTTGATGCCCGCCTCGTGGGCGGCATCCATGATCAGGTGGCTGTCTGCCTCGGAGGTCTGTGGCCCGAAGTTCATCGTGCCCAGACACAGGGGTGACACGCGCAGGCCGCTGCGGCCGAGGTGCTTGTAGTCCATGGCAACCAACCTAGGTCACCCCTGCGGCAGCGCGTCCACCACGTAGTCGATGCAGGCGGTGAGCGCCTCGACGTCCGAGGGCTCGATGGCTGGGAACATGGCGATGCGCAGCTGGTTGCGACCGAGCTTGCGGTACGGCTCGGTGTCGACGATGCCGTTGGCCCGCAGCGCAGCCGCAACAGCAGCGGCATCCACGGCCGGGTCGAGGTCGATGGTGCCGACGACCTGCGAGCGCATGTCGGCGTCGCTGACGTACGGCGATGTCACCGGGTTCTTCTCCGCCCACCCGTAGAGGCGCGCGGCGGAGTCGGCGGTGCGCTCGGCGCACCATGTCAGGCCACCCTGAGCGTTCATCCAGTCGAGCTGGTCGGCCATCAGCACCAGCGTGGTGAGTGCGGGGGTGTTGTAGGTCTGCTCGAGTACTGAGTTCTCAAGAGCAATTCCTAGGTTTAACGAGGCCGGTACCCACCTGCCCCCCGCGCCGATCTCGGCGACGCGTTCCTGTGCGGCCGGGGAGAGCAGCGCAAACCAGAGCCCGCCGTCGGAGGCGAAGCACTTCTGCGGCGCGAAGTAGTAGGCGTCGAAGTGGGTCGGGTCGACGAGGACCCCTCCGGCGGCACTGGTCGCATCCACGGCGACGAGCGCACCAGGGTCGGCACCCTCGACGCGGCGGATGGGCATCATCACGCCGGTCGAGGTCTCATTGTGGGTCAGCGCGTAGAGGTCGATGCCGGCCTCGGCGACGGGCACGGGGTGCGTACCCGGCTCGGAGCTGATGACCGTCGGGTCGCCCAGGAAGGGCGCGGCCTTGGCTGCGGCGGCGAACTTCGAGGAGAACTCGCCGAACGTCAGGTGTTGTGAGCGCTCGCGGATGAGACCGAAGGTGGCGATGTCCCAGAAGGTGGTCGCACCGCCGTTGCCGAGTACGACCTCATAGCCGTCGGGCAGTGAGAACAGGGTGCGCAGTCCTTCTCGCACCGAGGCGACGACCTGCTTGACCGGCTTCTGCCGGTGGCTGGTACCCAGGACCGACGAGGCGGCGAGCAGCGCGTCGAGCTGGGCCGGCCGGACCTTGGAGGGCCCGCAGCCGAAGCGGCCGTCGGAGGGGAGCAGGTGTGAGGGGATGCGGACGTCTGTGGGTGCCATCAGGGCTCAGACCTGGTTGCCCGCGGGCAGCTGACCGCTGGGGACCGCCGAGACCGGTCGTGGCCCCGGCCCGATGTACTTGGCCGAGGGCCGGATCAGCTTGCCGAGCTTCTTCTGCTCGAGGATGTGGGCCGACCAGCCGGCCGTGCGCGCGCAGGTGAACATCGACGTGAACATGTGCGCGGGGACCTCGGCGAAGTCCAGCACGACGGCAGACCAGAACTCCACGTTGGTGCGCAGCGGCCGGTCGGGGTAGCGCGCGGCGAGCTCCTCGATGGCGGCCTTCTCCAGGGCCTCGGCCACGTCGTAGCGACGTGACCCCAGCTCCTTTGCCGTGCGTCGCAGGACGCGGGCGCGGGGGTCCTCGGCGCGGTACACGCGATGGCCGAAGCCCATCAGCCGGCGGCCCGCGTCCATCTCGGCCTTGACGTAGCCGACCGGGTCGCCAGACTTCTCGACGTCGTCGAGCATCTGCAGCACCCGGCTGGGCGCCCCGCCGTGCAGAGGTCCGGACAGAGAGCCGATGGCGGAGGAGATGCACGCGGCGGTGTCGGCGCCGGTGGAGGCGACCACCCGGGCGGTGAACGTCGAGGCGTTCATGCCGTGCTCGGCCGCCGAGACGAAGTAGGCGTCCACGGCGCGGGTGTGGGCGGGGTCGGGATCGCCCTTCCAGCGGATCATGAACCGCTCGACGATCGTCTCCGCCTTGTCCACCTCCTTCTGCGGGATCATCGGCAGCCCCTGGCCCCGGGCGGACTGCGCGACGAACGACAGCGCCATCACCGAGATCCGGGCGAGGTCCTCGCGGGCCTGCTCCACGTCGATGTCGAGCAGCTGCTGCAGGCCCCAGGCGGGCGCGAGCATCGCGATCGCGGACTGCACGTCAACCCGGATGTCGCCGGAGTGGACGGGGAGCGGAAACGGTTCGGCGGGCGGCAGGCCGGGCCGGAACTTGCCGTCGACGAGCAGCCCCCACACGTTGCCGAAGGACACGTGGCCGACGAGGTCCTCGATGTCCACGCCGCGGTAGCGCAGCGCGCTGCCCTCCTTGTCCGGCTCGGCGATCTCGGACTCAAACGCGACCACACCCTCCAGGCCGGGCTTGAAGACGGTCTCGTCGGCCATGTGGTGGGCTCCATCGGCTCGGGCGGGAGTGCGGACTCGACCCATATTCTGCCGCACTAGCCTCGACGGGTGCCCGCCGCTCCCCACCTGTCCGAGGCGGACCTCGCCGACACCTGGACCGGACAGCTCGAGCGCTGGCTGGCCGAGGCCGTCGCGGCCGGGCTCGCCGAGCCCAACGCAGTGACCCTGGCCACAGCCGATGGCACCGGGACGCCGAGCGCCCGCACCGTGCTGCTGAAGGACTTCGACGAGCGTGGCCTGGTCGTCTTCACCAACCTCGGCTCGCGCAAGGGTCAGGATCTCGTTGTCAACCCGCAGGCCGCGCTGGTGTTGCCCTGGCCGGCACTGGCCCGTCAGGTGGTCGCCCAGGGGCCGGTCGAGCAGGTGTCCCGCGAGGAGTCCGCTGCCTACTTCGCCTCACGCCCCCGGGGCTCCCAGGTCGGGGCATGGACCTCCCGGCAGTCCACCGTGATCGCGTCCCGGACGGAGCTCGAGGAGCGAAGGGCCCGCGTCGAGCAGCGGTTCGCCGGCCAGGACGTCCCCCTCCCGCCCTTCTGGGGCGGCTTCCGGGTCGTCCCGGTGACCGTGGAGTTCTGGCAGGGCCGCCCGGACCGGCTGCACGACCGCCTGCGGTTCCGGCGCGGTCCGCACGGCTGGCTGGTCGAGCGGCTCGCGCCGTGACGACGCGGCTGGGCCGCATCGCACTGGGCCGCATCGCACTGGACCGCATCGCACTGGGCCGCATCGCACTGGGCCGCATCGCGCTGGGCCGCATCGCGCTGGGCCGCATCGCGCTGGAGCGGATCGCCCTGGATGTGAGCCCGGTCCGGGCCTCGCGCGGGTTCCGCAACCTCCTCGTCGGCGACGCCGTGTCCGTCATCGGCAGCCAGGTGACGCTCGTCGCGGTCCCCCTCCAGGTGTACGAGCTGACGCACTCCGCGGCCGCCGTGGGTCTCGTCGGACTCGCCGGGCTGGTGCCTCTGGTCCTGCTCGGCCTGTACGGCGGCGCCGTCGCCGACGCGGTGGACCGGCGCCGGCTGGTGCTGCTCACGACCGTCGGTCAGGCGGCGCTCTCCGGGGTGCTGCTCGCGCAGGCGCTCGCGGGCCTGCACGCCGTCTGGCTGCTCTACCTCGTCGTCGCTGCGAGCTCCGGCCTGTTCGCTCTGGAGTCGCCGGCCCGTCAGGCTTTCGTCCCGCGTCTGCTTCCGGTTGCCCTGCTCCCGGCCGCGAACGCGCTGCGACAGGTGGAGTTCAACGTCGGCGTCACCGTAGGACCGCTTCTGGCCGGTGTGCTGGTCGGCCGGTACGGGTTCGGAGCCGCGTACGGGGTCGACCTCGTCTCCTACGCGGCCTCCCTGCTGGCGGTCGCGGCCCTGCCGGCCATGTCCCCGGAGGGCGGCGGCCGGCGCGCGGGGCTCACCTCCGTCGTCGAGGGTCTGCGCTTCCTGCGCAGCCGCCCGGTGCTGCTGACGACATTCGTCGTGGACCTGGTCGCCATGATCTTCGCGATGCCGCGCGCGGTGTTCCCGTCGCTGGCCCAGCACACGTTCCACGGGGGTGAGCAGACAGCGGGGCTGCTGTACTCGGCGCTGGCTGCGGGGGCGCTTCTGGGCGCACTCGGCGGCGGTTGGCTGGGCCGGGTGCACCGGCAGGGGCGCGCCGTGGTGCTGGCCATCGTCGGGTGGGGCGTGGCGATCTCTGCCTTCGGGCTGACCAGCGACCTGTGGCTCGCGCTCCTTCTCTTGGCACTGGCCGGCGCTGCCGACATGGTTTCGGCCGTCTTCCGGGGCGCCATCCTGCAGGCGGCGGCACCCGACGAGCTGCGCGGTCGGCTCGGGGGCGTCTACATCGTGGTCGTGGCCGGCGGCCCACGCCTCGGGGACGCCCGGGTGGGGGGCAGTGCCGCGCTCGTCGGTGTGCCGGGCGCGGTCGTCGGAGGTGGGCTCGCGGTCGTCGTCCTCACTCTTGCGGTGGCGAGCCGGGTGCCCCGGTTCCTGGCCTACGACGCCCGCGACCCTCAGCCCTGACGACCGACCTGGGACACCTCGACACTGATCCAGGTCGCCCGGGCGACGGCGAGCACGGAACCGTCGAGGGAGTACACCGCGCTGCCGGCCTCGGTCTTGCGGCCGGCCTGTCCGAGCAGCCACCCCGCGACCACACACTCCTCGCCGAGCTCGGGCTCCCGGTTGATGCGCGCCGCGATCCTGCCAAGGACCATCGGTCGGCCCGGCTGGTCGGCCGACCATCCCCCCGGGCAGTCCAGAGCCGCCCACACCAGGAAGCGGCCTGGCTCGCGCGGGGTCCACGTCCCCGCCACGACGTCAGGGGCGATCGGTCCGGGGCGGACCCCGAGTCCGTCGGGAGCCGGCCGGTCCACCCCGCACACGAAGCAGCCGGGGAACGGGTGCAGTGTCAGGCCGGCGTAGGCCGCGCTCGCGGTACGGGCGAGCTCCACTGGTGGGGCGGGGATCGGCTCGACTTTGACCTGTGCGGGGGTGAGCTCGGCGACGACGTCCCCGGAGTCGGTGGCCAGGCACTGTCCGGTGACGTGGAGGTCGACGTCGAGCGGCGGCGGCCGACGCAGGGTCACCTCCGCCTCCGCCACACCGGTAGCTGCGGAGAGCAGTCCGGCAGTGACGCCGCCGTTGGCCGTCCCGGGCGGTCCGGCGAAGCGGTTGTCGATGCGCACGGTGCTCACGGCGACAGCGCGAGGGAGCTCAGCATGGCCTGCAGGTCACGCGTGGCACGGTAGCTGCCTCCGGACGTGAACAAGAGGAACAGCAGGGTCTGGCCGCTGGGAAGCTCGACGATGGTGCCGCGGTGTCCGTGGTTCTCGAGGTCGATCTGTGCGGCGGCGCCTGCCGGGAGCTCCACCTGGTGGCCGGTGGCCCCGTGCCCGAACGTGCCGGTCGGCAGCTGGTCGACGCGGGCGAGCAGGTCCTCGACCGTGGTGAAGCGGACCGTGCTCTGTCGAGTCACGACCACCGAGGAGCCGCTCGGTCCTTCGAGGTAGACCGCACCGGCCGGCGCGGTCACGGGCAGCTGGGCGGAGTGCCAGCCTGAGGGAGCCCGCAGGGAGAAACCCGGTCCCGCGACCGTCGACGCGGGGCCGGTGACGTACACCAGCGCGGCGACCGAGAGCACGGCGTTGAAGCCCGCGTGGGCGCTCATCGAGCAGGCCAGGCCGCGACGCACGTAGAGCAGGCCCAGGATCGCCCCCAGCACGGCGTAGTAGCGCAGCAGGGCGGGGCGCCAGTGCCACAGGGCGAACGCGAACGCCGATAGCCAGATCGCCCCCCGGACGCCGTGCCGGTTCCGCAGGGACTCCAGGACCAGGCCGCGGAACAGCAGCTCCTCCACCAGCGGGGCCGCGACGGTGGAGATGACGAATGCCGCGACGATCCGCGGGAGGTCTCCCTCGCTCATCAGGAAGCCGATCGTGTCGTCCCCGTGGCCGTGGAAGGCGAGCTGACCCAGCAGGGCTGTCCCGGCGCCGACCCCGAGGCCGAGGGCGACCGCGAGGGCGGGTGGGCCGTTGGACCACCGCAGGCGCGGGGCTGTGCCCAGCTGGCGGACCAGCAGGGCGGCGACGACGCAGTAGAAGAGCAGGACGCCTACCAGGTCGTAGCGGGCGGCGGCTTCGGGCTCGATCGTGCCGCCACGCGCCAGCAGGTAGAAGGCCAGCTGCAGGATGGCCCCGAGGCCGATCGCGAGTGCCGCCGTGACGACGACTCCGCGGTCGTAGGGCGCCCGCGGCGGTGGCGGGGTCGGCCAGCCGGTGGTGGGCGGCCCCCAGTCCGCCTCTGGTTCGGGGCCCGCCGCTGGAG
>JALYIZ010000072.1 GCA_030775505.1 Actinomycetota bacterium
GCTGGGGCTGGGGCGTGGGCGGGTTCGACGGTGAGCTGGCGGGCGTCGCGGGGGCGGTCGGGGACGGTGACGCGGAGTCCGGCAGGGGGCAGCCCACCATCGGCACGGGTGGCACCGAGCAGGTCACTCCCGGCGTCCCGGGGTGGGCGCCCGCCACTGCGGGGAGCGCGCCGGTCAGCGCGCCGAACACGGCAAGGCCCAGCAGGCCGGTCAGCCATCGGCGCCTCATCCGGCGGCCTTGCCGAGGTAGGCCTCTCGCAACTGCCCCTGCATCCGGGCCACCTCGGCTCCCGATGCCGAGGCGACGATCTGACCCTTCTCCAGCACGTAGGCGCGGTCGGCGAGGTCGAGAGCGAGAACGTTCTGCTCCACGATGAGAACGGCCACGCCGGCGGTGCGGTTGACCTCGGCGATGAGGTTGAACGCAACCTCGGTCATCACGGGCGACAAGCCGAGGGATGCCTCGTCCACCAGCATCAGCCGGGGCGAGGCCATCAGGGCCCGGCCGAGGGCCAACATCTGCTGCTGTCCCCCTGACAGCGTCCCCGCCTTCTGCTCCTTGCGGTCAGCCAGGATCGGGAAGGTGGTGAACGTCTTGTCCAGCGACGCCGCCACCTGCTGCCGGTCGCTCACGGTGTAGGCGCCCAGAGCCAGGTTCTCGGCGACGGTCAGGTCGCGCAGCATGCCCCGACCTTCCGGCACCATCACGACTCCACGCGGCACCAGCCGCTCGGGTGCCCAGCCGGTGACGGACTCCCCGTCGAGCAGCACCTCGCCGTCGAGGGCCTTCAACAATCCGGTCACCGTGCGCAGGGTGGTGGTCTTGCCCGCTCCGTTGGACCCCATGAGGGCCACCACCTCGCCGGCCTGGACCTCCAGCGACACCCCGAAGAGCACCTGCAGCGCCCCGTAGCCCGAGCACAGGTCCCGCACCTCCAGCAGGCTCACCGCGACACCCCCCCGAGAGAGACGCCCTCGGCGGCCAGCTCCTCGGCGGTGACGGCCAGCGAGCCCTTGCCCAGGAAGGACTCCACCACGCGTGGCTGGGTGGTGACGGCGGCCGGTGCCCCTTCGGCGATGAGAGCGCCGGACTCCAGGCAGTAGCAGTAGTCGCAGACACGGGCGATGAGCGGCACGTGGTGCTCGATCACGACCAGCGTGAGACCGAGCTCGTCGCGCAGGGCCGTGAACCGGTCCCCGAGCTCCTGCGCCTCCTGCGGGGTCAGTCCCGCCGACGCCTCGTCGAGCAGGAGGAGGTCGGGACCCGCCGCCACCGCGGCCGCGATCTCCACGATGCGCATCGTCCCGTACGGCAGGTCACCCAGCCGATGTCCGCGCAGGTGGGCCAGGCCGAAGAGATCCAGGGCGACGTCGGCCCGCCGGCGCAGGGTCGCCTCGTCCGCCACTGCGCCGAACAGCCCGAGCAGGCCCAGGCCGGCCGGATAGCGGGCCATCCAACCCTGCGCCAGCAGCAGGTTCTCCCGCACCGTGTCGCCCCGCACCAGCCCCATGTCCTGGAAGGTGCGCGCCACGCCGAGCCGTGAACGGTGCCCCGGCGGGAGCCCGACAAGCTCACGCCCGCGGAAGGTGATCGAGCCGGTGGTGGGGGCCAGCCCCGAGACGGCGTTGAAGAAGGTCGACTTGCCCGCGCCATTGGCGCCAATCAGGCCGACGATCTCACCTCGCCGGACCTCCAGGTCCAGTCCGGACAGCGCCTGGACCCCCCCGTAGCGCACCCCGACGTCGCGCGCCAGCAACAGCGCCGGCACGGGCAGCCGTTGCGTGAGCGGCCGGGGCACGTCACGCAGGAACGAGGCCCCAGCCGCCGTGGACTCGCCGCCCTGGGGTCGCGGGGACGGGTGATCGGGGCGCCCGGCCAGCACGTCGCCGACTGACCGGTCCACCCGGCGCAGGAGTCCGGCGACGCCTTCAGGCTCACGGACAATCGACACGATCAACAGGACGGCGAACAGGATCGGTACGCCCAGCGTCGCCGATCCCAGCACCGGAAGGCTGAAGTTGTTGCCGAGCAGGGCGGGCAAAGCGGCCACAGCGAACGCGCCGGCGAGAATGCCCGGCGCCGACCTGGCCCCGCCTACGACGACGATGGCGACAAGGGTGAGGGACTGCTGCAGCCCGAACGTGACGGTGTCGGAGATGGATCCCTGCTGCAAGGCGAACAGCGCACCACCCAGACCGACGAGGGCACCCGAGAGCGCATAGGCCAGCAGCTTCATCGGGCCGGCGGCGACGCCGAAGGCGGCGGCTCGGTCTTCGACGTCGCGCACCGCCACGAACGACCGACCGGCCCGGGTTGAGCGCACCCGCCACAGCACCACCACGGTAAGGGCGAGACACGCCAGTCCGAAGTAGTACAGCTCCCCGTCAGTGCTCACGAAGCCTGGTCGGTTGAACGTGCGCCCACCCGCCTTGACGGAGGGGAACCGGTCGGGCACGAGGACCGCGAAAATCTGGAAAGCCAGCGAGGCGATGGCCACCTGGAGGCCGCGGATGCGCAGCGAAGGCAGCCCCACCAGCGTCGCCACGAGCGCCGTCACGAGGACAGCGCCCGCGAATGCGACCGGCCACGGCGCGCCCCGCGAGCCGAGGTTGAGTGCGGTGAACGTCCCGACGCCGAAGTACGCCGCGTGCGCCAGCGACAGCTGTCCCGTCGAGCCGACGAGCAGATCCAGGGCAAGGGCGACGATGCCGATCGCCATAGCGGTGACCAGGGCATTGATCTTGCTGCCGGACGTGAAGGCCGGCACCAGCAGCACGAGCAGGCCCAGGGCACCGCCCAGCACCGCGCGGGGCAGCAGCCGACGTCGGTCAGCCGGCACGAGGTGCCTCCCTGCGTACCCACGACCCGACCCGGGCCATCACCAGGCTGCCGCGCAACAGCAGGACGAGAACAACCGCGACGAGGACGCACAGCGAGGAGATGGCCGGCTGGAAGCGCGGGGCCACCACTCCCTCGATCAGGCCCACGAGCAGGCTTCCGAGGACCGCCCCCCGCAGGCTGCTCAGACCGCCGATGACGGCACCCGCCAACGCAGACAGCAGGAACTTGGTGAGACCGAACGGGGTGAGGGTGCCGACGATCGGCCCGAGGAGGGAGGCCGCCGCGCCGGACAGCGCCCCGCCGACGCCCCAGACGAACATATAGACGCTGTTGACCTTGACGCCCAGCAGCCTGGCGACGGTCGGGTCGGACACCGCGGCCCGCGTCGCGAGGCCGAACTTGGTGCGTTGCAGGAACAGTGACAGGCCGACGGAGACGGCGACGGCGAGGACGAAGGCGCTGGCCTCCGCCGCATTGATGGTGGCGCCGGCGACCCGCACGGTGCCCGTGCCCACCGGCGAGGGGGCATCAGTCGACTGGACCCCGTACAGCTTGAGTTCCAGCAGGGCCAGCAGCAGAGCCACGGCCAGCGTGGCCACCAGCGCATCGATCGCCGGGCGGCCGACCAGGGGGCGCATGACGAACCGCTCCGTGAGCAGTCCCTGGACACCGCCGCCCACCACGGCCACCAAGGCCGCCTCGAACGTGGACAGGTGCCAGCCGACGAGCGGAAGCCCGGAGGTGCTCCAGTGCAGGCCCGCGTACAGCGCGAACGCCCCGATCTCCCCGAGTGCGATGGACAGGGTCCGCGTGCCTGAGAAGACGAGGACGACGGCGACGGCGAGCAGGGAGTAGCAGGAACCCAGCGCCAGCCCGGTCACCAGCTCAGGCAGCAGCACGCGTCAGCCCTAGTAGGAGGAGCGGTAGTCGGCCTCGTCGGCCCACTGCGAGTCGGTGTTGGTCCCCGACCCCTTCTGGACGAACGTGATCACATCCGTCGCCCCGGTGCGCACGCCAGGCGCGAACGACAACGGCGACCACAGCAGCGGCGTGCCGTCGACGGGGCTCTGCGTGGTCAGTCTGAGGTGCTCCATGGCGTTGCGGAAACCGTTCTGGCCCAGGTTCTTACCGGCCGAGAGCAGCCCGTTGGCCACGATCTGCCCGATGCCCCAGCCAGGGATGCCGAAGTCCTGCACGGTGGGCGGTCCGGCCGGCGCATAGCCGTTGTAGGTCGACAGCCGGGAGTCGCCCAGCGCAGGCCAGGGGCTGAACGCGCGTGCGCCCTTAAACGCGGTCCCACCACCGGTGAGCCCGATGTTGAAGTTCCACGAGATGGAGTTGGCGAACCAGATCGGCTTGTAGCCGTCGGACTCGCTCTCCTTGGCGATGTTGGCCGCGGGCGTCGGAGCCATGTAGAGCCAGGTCGCCTCGGCCTTGTCCGCCGCGAGCTTCTGCGCCTCGGCCAGGAACTGGTTGTCCATCCCGTTGATCTGCTGGGAGTGCACTACCTGCAGGCCCTGCGCCTTGGCCTCTGCCGTGAAGGCGTCGACACCGGGCTGCAGCGTGCTGTCCGTCTCGTAGACGACACCAACCTTGTGGACCTTCAGCGCGTGCGCCATGTAGTCCGCGATCACCTTGCCCTGCACCCGGTGGTCAATGGTGACCCCGAAGGTCCACGACATCGACGACGGCAGATCCACCGGCGTCTGCACTTCGATGTTGGGCACGTGGCGTCCGTCGAGGTACTTCGCGATCGTCCCCTGGACGCCGAGCCGGTCCAGCGCCACCACCATGAAGGCTCCGGCGTCCACCGCCTGCTGCGCGGCGGTCCGGGCTCCGGAGTCGGTGGACGTCGTGTCGTACACCGTGACCGTGACGGTGCGGCCCAGCACGCCACCCTTGCCGTTGAGGAACTTCCAGTAGGCCTGGATCCCGTCCTCGACCTGGGGCGGCAGCGGCGCCGCACCCGTCTTGGGAATCAGGTAGGCGATGTTGACCCCCGTCGCGCTCACGCCTGGAGCCGGGCCCGGGGCAACGGAGCCCCCGCTGCCGCCTGCGCCGCTTCCTGCCCCTGTCGTCCCTGCCCCCGTCGTCCCGCCGGCCGCGCCTGCGCCGCCGGTCCCCCCAGTGCTGCCACCCGCTCCCGGTGTCGGCCGGGCAGTGCCCCCGGCCGAGGGACCGCCGGAGGGGGCGAGCGCCCCGCCCGTCGTGGCAGTCCCGCCGGTCGTGGCCGCGCCGCCGTCCGCCTGGGTCAGGCCGTCGGATCCAGGCGCGGGGACGCCTCCCGCCAGGGCCGGAGCTTCGGACGGCCGGGCGAACCGCGCCCCACAACCGGACAGCATCGACGCCGCGAGCGACATTGCGAGCCCCAGCACCAGCGCTCGTGAGGTTGCCCGGTCAGCAGTCACGCGACGATCCCCCTCGCAAAGCCTGCAACAGCACGCAAACGAGCGAACAATAGGGCCGCACGGGCCCGGCAGGTGCGAACCGGCCAGCTCAGAGCGCCGCGGCGGCGACCAGTTCCGCCTCCCTGGCCGGAGGGAGGTCCACCGCCAGTGCCGGCAGGCCGCGCGCGTGGTCCCAGGCGAGGACGTCCGTGGCGGTGGCGGCCAGGGGGGTCGCGGGCATCCCTGCGGCCCGGGCCTTGGCGGCATTGCGCCGGAACAGCGGGTATGCCGCCCGGTCGCGCAGGACGAGCGGGAAGCCCGGCGCGACGCTGTCGGCGGGCACGGGAATCACGTCGACAGAGGTCCCGGCAGCGTGAGCGCAGGTTTCGACGAGCTCGCGCAGCGTCACGGGGTCCGCCGGACCCACCGCGTTGTAGGTGCCAGACTGGTCCGCGGCGAGCAGCGTCATGACCAGCCTGGCGAGGTCGCCCGCGTCGACGACCTGGACGGGCTGGTCGGGGTCCCCCGGCAGCGCGACCTGCCCACCACGGGCTGCGCGGCGCACCCAGTAGGTCAGCCGGTCCGTCGGGTCGTGGGGGCCTCCCACGATGCCTGGGCGCACGATGGTGGCGCGGTCCCCAAACGTCGCGAGCACGTCGTCCTCGCAGGCAACCTTCAGCCGCCCATAGGTGTCGCCCGTGATGGTCTCGGTGTCCCGGATCGGCTCGAGGCGGGCCGCGTCCTCGGTCAGGTCGTCGGTGGCCCGGGCGAGGTCGTAGACCGAACCCGTGGAGATGAACAGGTACCGCCCGGCCCGCTCGCCGAGCGCGCCCGTCGCCTGGGCCACGTGGCGGGGGACGTAGCCACTGACATCCACCGTCGCGTCCCAGGCGCCCTCCCCGAGCGCCGCGTAGTCGCCGCTCTCGCGGTCGCCGGTGAGCCGGCGAGCCTCGGGAAACAGGTCAGCGCCTGTCCGGCCGCGACTGAACAGGGTCACCTCATCCCCGTGTGCGAGGGCGTCGGCGACGATCGCCCGGCCGACGAAGGAGGTCCCACCCAGAACCAGGATCCGCATGCGCCGGATGCTAATGCTGTCCAGGGGCGGCGCCGAGGACCACCCATCGGTCGCCCCGGATCCGGACCAGCATGCCGACCAGCCGGACGGTGACGAAGGCCGCCAGCCCCGCCCATACTCCGCCGAGCCCCCAGTGCCACTGCAGGGCGGCGATGCTGACCGGAGCGAAGACCCCGACGCCGGCCAGCACGGTGAGCCAGGCCATGAACGCGACGTCGCCTGCCCCGACCAGGACACCGTCGAGAGCGAAAACGAACCCCGCGACGGGAAGCATCGCGACGAACCACGGCCACAGCACCCTCGTCTGCTGAAGGACAGCCGGTGAGGCGGTGAAGACGTCCGGCAGCACGCCGTAGCCCGCCGCTGCCAACGCGGCGAAGGCGGTACCGGCCCAGAGCCCCCACCTGCCGACGCGGACGGCCAGCCGGCGCGCACCGGCCTCGTCGCTCCCACCCAGCGCTGCGCCGACGAGCGACTGGGGCGCGATCGCGAACGAATCGAGCATCAGCGCCGTGAACTCCCATAGCTGCAGTCCGATCTGGTGCGCGGCGATCTGCGCGGTGCCCATCCTGCTGGCAACACCTGCGGCCGCCAGGAAGGCCACCTGGAAGGCCAGGGATCGAAGCAGCAGGTCCCGGCCCATCCGCAGCTGGCCGCGCATCACCACCCACGAGGGCGCGAAGCCCTTCGCCCGAGCCCGCAGGGCGACGAGGAACAGGCCGCCGCCCACGGCCTGGCCGGCCACGTTGGCGACCGCAGAACCCTGCAGCCCCAGACCAAGCCCGTACACGAGAGGGGGGCAGGCTGCCGCCGACAGCGCGTTGGCCACGAGGACGATCCGGACAGGGGAGCGGGTCTCCTGCACCCCTCGCATCCAGCCGTTGCCGGCCAGGACGAGCAGCACCCCCGGTACGCCTACCAGGGCGATGCGCAGCCAGGACTGTGCAGCCTGCTGGACCGCACCGGAACCGCCCGACAGCAGGGTCGTCGACCACGGCGCGGTCACCTCGCCGAGCACGGCCATCCCGGTCCCGATGCCCACCGCGAGCCAGCTCGCCTGGACCCCTTCGTCCACAGCCACGTCGGTCCTGCCGGCGCCGAAGGCTCGTGCGGCACGAGCCGTCGTGCCGTACTCCACGAACGTACCCAGCAGCAGGACCAGCGACATGAGCGCACCGGCCACGCCGAGTGCCGCGAGGGGAACAGCGCCGAGGTGTCCGACGACGCCAGTGTCCACCAACAGGTAGAGCGGCTCGGCCGCGAGGACGACAAAGGCTGACGCCGCCAGGCTGAGCATCCCGCGCGTGGTGACCGGGGAATTCGATGGGACCACCCGCCAAGCATCGGGCACACTCCGCCATGGCCTGGACATTGACCAATGCCGTGGGTGAGCACGAGGCGGCCGCGGGCTCCCTGCTGCGTCGGGACCCTGTTGCCCACACGATTGCGCTGACAGTTCTCGACGGCGCCAAGCGCGTCGACGATGCCGTCGTCTTCGGATACTGGACCGACGACGACGGCCAGGTGACTGGCGCTGTCTCGCGGACACCCGGCTTTCCCTGGCTGATCGCAGAGCTGCCGGACAGGTCCGTCCGCCAGCTCGCGGAACGGGTGGCACACGACGCCCCGGCGGCACTGGTCGCCGGCCGCGCGGACGTGGCTGCGCACCTCGCGATCCAGGTGGCCGCGTGCTCCGGCGCCGTGGTCCGGCTGCGCAGCGTGGAGCGCCTCTACCGGCTGTCCACCCTCGTCCCCCCGTTCCATCCGGGCGGCGCGCCCCGGGTCGCCGAAACGGGCGACGTTCCGCTTCTGGTCCCGTGGTTCGCGGCCTTCCAGGATGAGGCCGGCGTCGTGGCGCGCGACCCCGAGCCGCTGGTCCGCGAACGGGTGCGCGACGGCCTGATCACGTTGTGGGAGCACACGAGCGGGCCCGTGTCCCTCGCCGGGCAGGTCGCACCGGCCTGCGGCGTCGCCCGGATCGGACCGGTGTACACCCCTCCGGAGCACCGCGGGCGCGGGTACGGGGCCGCGGTGACCGCAGCGGCAGTCCAGCGGGCCCTGGGCGATGCCGCCGACGTCGTGCTGTTCACCGACCTCACCAACGCGACGTCGAATGCCCTCTACGCGCGCCTGGGCTTCGTGCCGGTCCACGACCGGGCCATCTTCGCCTTCGACACAGCGGCGACGTCCCCCTGAACGCGGCGCCTCCAGGGGGGACGAGTTCTCACCAGGCGACTCGGGTTGCATCGGGTCTGCGACGGGGCACAACGAGTCACAGTGCCGTCCATGTCGAAGGAGCCCACCATGACCGACCCGTACCCGAGGACCGCGACCTTGTCCTCTCCGCAGTCCGCCCCGTTGCGGGGCGAGGCGCCGTACGAGACGCCCTACGAGCGGCCGTACGAGCGGCCCTACGAGCGTCGGCCCCTGCTCAACCTGCGTCGCGAGCACCGGACGGGTCCCGCTCGCCCTCCGCGCCCGACGTTGATGTCCACCGAGTTCATCGCCTACGTCGCCTGCGTCGTCGGCGTGCTCTTCGCGTCGCTTCTTGTCGGGCACACCCGCACGCACGACGACTACTTCCGTGCCGATCAGGCGTGGCTGTTCATCACCCTGCTCACGATCGGCTACATGCTCAGCCGGGGTCTGGCCAAATCGCACTGGAAGGACCGCAACGGCGACGACAAGTACTGACCCTCGGGTTCACAGCCGCCCCGCAGCGCGCGGGGCGGCTGGCCCACAGTAAGCAACGGCACCTTCGTAGTCAGACGCCGCACCGGCGCCTCCTCCGAAGGGAAAACTCATGATGGGCAAGAAGTTCCTCGCATCCCTCGCCCTGGTCGGCGCCTCCATCGCCGGCGGGGCGATGGGGGCCAGCCTGCTCGGCACGGCGAACGCCGCCACTCCCAGTCCCGGGACGACGACCACGGTTCCCGGGGCGCCAGGGCCGGGCTTCCACTCCAATGAGAACGCGGCCCACGAGGCGGGTGAGAGCGCAGCTCGAGAGGCCCAGGAGAACGCGATGGCCGCGGCCGGCGGCAGCGCCGGTGCGGTCCCACCGAGCACGTCGGCCAGCGGCTGACAGCGGGACGTGGGGGGATGCGGCCGACAGGCCCGTCCCCCCACGTCGCTCGATGGGCGGCAGCGTTCAGCCGCTCCGATCCGGGCCGGCCCGCTGGATGTCCACCCGGATAAGGCAGCGTTGCTCCGCCGCCATCGCAGCCCGGTACTCCGACCAGTCCGGGTGCTCCCCGGCCAGCCGACGGTAGTAGTCGACCAGCGGCTCCATCGCGTCCGGCAGCGAAAGGATCTCGGCCTGGCCCGACACCTGGACCCACTGCCCGTAGAAGGCGTCAGGAAGGACGCATAACCAGGCGCGCGGGTCCCGGCGCATGTGGCGCACCTTGAAGGCCGTCTCGCGGCTGCTGATGACCACGCGGCCCGCCGAGTCGAGAGCGGCATTCACCGGCGACAGCTGGGGCGAGCCGTCGGCCCGCATGGTGCACAAAACGGTCCGCGAGTTGTTCGCGATGAACTCCCGTGCGACGTCCACATCCATGGGACCGAAGGTAGCGGCGACAATGCGCCATGCGCAGTCGATGTCTGCACTGTCTCGTCCCAGGCAGCTTGCTGCTCGCCGCGGCCTGCTCGGGAGCGCATCCCCAGGCGGCGCGCCCCGGTCCTGTCGCGTCGAGCAGCCCCACGGGCACGCAGCCCTCAGCTGCCGCGTCTGTCTCCGTCCGCCCCGCCCCGGCCCGGCCCACGGG
>JALYIZ010000073.1 GCA_030775505.1 Actinomycetota bacterium
AGCTCCTGGAGCAGGTCCGCCGAGCCGCAGGAAGAGGAGGCGGCCCGGCCGCCGTGCTTGACCACCCGCGCGCCCGCGCCCACCGCGACGAGCGCCGCCATGGTCGAGATGTTGACGGTGTGCGCCTGGTCGCCGCCCGTCCCGCAGGTGTCGACGAGCCGGCCAGGCACGACGACCTGAGCCGCCTCCTCGAGCATGACCTCGACGAAGCCGGTCAGCTCCTGCGCGGTCTCGCCCTTGGCCCGCAGCGCGACGACGAACCCCGCCATCTGCGCCGGGCTGGCGTCACCGTTCATCACCTCCCGCATGGCCCAGGCGGTGTCCTGCGTGCGCAGCGCCTCGCCGCGCAACAGGGCCGACAGAAGCGCCGGCCAGCTCACCGGAGGCCGCTCAGCCGGCAGCGCGACGCACGGGGAGCCGCGCCGACCGCGCCCGCAGCGCCGAGGCGGCAGCATCGGCCAGGGCCCGCGGGTCCACGGGATGGGTGAGCACAGCATCCGCGAGGGACCAGCGTGCGAGCCAGGCGTCATCCGCCCGACCGACGAGCACGAGGGTGTGCGGGCAGTCCACGAGCTCGTCCTTGATCTGCTTGGCGAGCCCCAGTCCACCCGTCGGCCAGGCCTCGCCGTCCAGGATGGCCACGTCCACCCCCCCGGCATCGACAGCCGTCAGGAACTCGGCGCCGGTCGTGCACTCCAGCCACTCGACGGGGCCGAGGTCGGCGGCCGGACGGCGCCCGACGGCGGTACGGACGGTGTACCGGACGGCCGGGTCGCTGCTGTAGACGAGCACCCGCGCCGCCGGTGGTCCGGAGTCGGCGGGGACGTGCCCGTGGGGGTCGCTCATGGCGGTGATCGTAGCGGCGCCCCGGGCTTGCGGACTGCCCGGTCCACGATGATACTGAGAAGCGTTCTCACTCTGGGCACCGAAGGGAAGGGGGCACCGTGGACAGCCTGCGACTCACCCCGCACCGGCAGGCCGTGCTCGCCGTTCTGACGGCCGCACCCGACCATCCCACCGCAGCCGAGGTGCTCGACCGCGTCCGCCGGGTCGCGCCCGGGATCGGGGCGGCAACGGTGTACCGGGCGCTCGGCCGGCTCGTCGAGAACGGCCAGGCGCTGGAGCTCAAGCTCGACGGCGCCGCGGCCGCCCGCTACGACGCCAACACCCACCGCCACGACCACCTCGTGTGCGACAGCTGCGGGGCGGCCGTCGACATCGACGCCGCGATGCCGTCGCGGCTCGCCCGGGCCGTCGCCGGCAGCACCGGCTACGCCGTGGCCTCCTACGACCTGACGTTCCACGGCCGCTGCCCGGCGTGCCAGACCACGACCCTGACCCCGCACTGACCCGAGGAGTGTGCATGACCCGCCTGAGCGGCACCCAGACCCACCAGAACCTGAAGGAGGCCTTCGCGGGCGAGAGCCAGGCCAACCGCCGCTACCTCTACTTCGCCCGGCAGGCCAGGCTCGAGGGTTTCACTGATGTCGTGGAGCTGTTCGAGGAGACGGCCAAGGGCGAGACGGGTCACGCCTTCGGGCATCTGGAGTTCCTGGTCGAGGCCGGGGACCCCGCGACCGGCGAGCCGATCGGTGACACCGCGCGCAATCTGGCCTCCGCCGTCGCCGGCGAGACCTATGAGTTCACCGCCATGTACCCCGGCTTCGCCAAGACCGCCCGCGACGAGGGCTTCGACGAGATCGCCGACTGGATGGCCACGTTGGCCCGGGCCGAGAAGACGCACGCCGGTCGCTTCCAGCGCGCCCTCGACGGGTTGGCGGGCGACGGGCTGCCGGTCGGCTGACGATGAGCCAGCGGCTGTCCCGCGAGGCCCTGGTCCTCGACGGTCGGGCCTACGCCTCCCAGCGCCCGGCCCGGCGCGCCGCCATGATCGCGCTGCGCCGCGACCGCCGGGTCCCGCTGGGCGACCAGCTGAGCCTGGAGTTCGAGAACGCCCAGACGCTGCAGTACCAGGTGCAGGAGATGCTGTACGTGGAGTTCACCGGCCAGGCGGCGCCCAGCGAGGCCGAGGTCAGCGAGGAGCTCGCGGCTTACTCCCGGCTGCTCCCGGGGTCGCACGAGCTGTGCGCGACGCTGCTCATCGAGCTCGAGGACCCCGCGACGGTCCGCGATGACCTGGCCCGGCTCGCCGGCGTCCACCACGCGCTGTCGATCGACGTCGGCCCGCACACCGTTCGCGGCGTGGAGCTACCAGGCCGCGACGAGCCCACCGACCGCGAGCTACCGACCGTGAGTGTCCACACGGTCCGGTTCCGCTTCGACGACGCCGCGCGCGACGCCTTCCGTGACCCGTCGGTGCCGGCCCGCGTCGTGGTGGACCACCCGCAGTACGCGGCCGACGCCCAGCTGACGGGCGTCACGCGCATGAGCCTGCTCGCCGACCTGACGCTGGTGTCAGGCGAGCCGTCACAGGCGACAACCGAGAACCAGGTTTAACGGGGGCGCTGACCCGGGCCCTTCCAGGGAATGTCGACCGTGTGGGCGTAGCAGTTCGGTCCGGCGTTGTAGCCGGACAGGCGACTGCCGCAGACGGTGCAGGACGCCCGGCCCGACCGGACCTTCTGGACGGGTTTGAGCGTCGTGCCGGTGAGCCTGGTGCCGGATGCCACGATGCGGGAGCCTCCCCCAACGAACCCGGGTGTGTCCCAGGTCACCTTGGCCGACGATAGGCACGGCGAGGGGTCCGGTCAAGGTCGCAGCGTGCGACCCCGTGCCGCGAAACCGCAGGTCAGCGCGGGTGCGTTCCCAGCGCGAGGGCGGCGTCGGCCCGGTCCAGCCGCCGGTCCTCGCGGGCGGCCTCCCGCTCGCTGGCACGCATCCACTGCCCCAGCAGCACGCCCAGGAACAGCAGTCCCACGAGGTCCCCGGACGCCCACAGCAGTCCGCCGCCGACCTGCTGCTGGAAGGCGGCGCCGGCGGCGTCGCGCACCGCCAGGTAGTGCCTGCGGGCGATCAGCCCCACGCCGCTGTCCGGGACGCTCATGATCGCGATACCCAGGAACGCGTGGAACGGCAGCGTGGCGAAAATCATCAGCATCCGCAGCGGGTGCCCCACCCGTCCCGGGACCGGGTCGATGCCGAGCAGCGGCCAGAAGAACAGCGAGCCCACGAGCAGGAAGTGGACGTGAAGGAGCTCGTGGAGCAACGGGCTGTCGAGGGTCGCGGGGTACCAGCCCGAGAAGTACAGGGCGAAGGGACTGCCGACGAACAGCAGCCACGGCACGAGCGGGAACGTCAGGATCCGGACCACCCTGCTGTGCAGGACCTCCAGCAGCCAGCCCCGGGGCCTGGCGGGCAGGGTGCGCAGGGCCAGCGTCACCGGAGCGCCCAGCGCGAGGAACACCGGCGCGACCATCGCGAGCAGCATGTGCTGGACCATGTGCGGCCCGAACAACGTGGTGTCGTAGGTGGTCAGCCCCGACAGCAGGGCGACGGCGACGGTGCCCAGCCCCAGGCCGACGAAGCAGATGGACCGGCGCACCGGCCAGGCGTGCCCGGCCCGGTGCATCCGCCGGACGCCTGCAAAGTAGAGGCCCGCCGCCGCGACCAGCAGCAGCGTCGGAACGGGGTGCGGCCGTGCCGCGGTCAGGACGCTCCAAGGTCCGAAGGGCGGCACGGCGCCGAGTTTAGGCGCCGCGGCCCATCCCACCCGGCGCGCCGGGGCACCCCGCGTGCGATCCCGGGGAGGCGGCTGGCAGGATGCGTGCGTGGCTGCTGCATCCGCGCTGGAGAAGGTCCCGGCGCACGGTTCCCTGACCCGGCCCAACATGGTTGCCGTCGGGACGATCGTCTGGCTGTCGTCGGAGCTGATGTTCTTCGCGGCGCTGTTCGCGATGTACTTCACGATCCGCTCGGTCACCGGTGTGGGCCCTGGCGGCAAGGACCTCTGGCCGCCGCCCACGATCCACCTCGCCGTGGGCTACTCCGCGATCTTCACCACGATCCTGGTGCTCTCCTCGGTGACCTGCCAGATCGGGGTGTTCGCGGCGGAGCGCGGCGACGTCTACAAGATGCGCCGCTGGTACGTGCTCACGCTGGTCATGGGGCTGGCCTTCGTCCTCGGTCAGGCCAACGAGTACCGCCACCAGGTCGACGCCGGCAACAGCATCTCGACGAGCGCCTACGGGTCGGTCTTCTACCTCACCACAGGCTTCCACGGGCTGCACGTGATCGGCGGCCTGTTCGCGTTCGTGATCGTCCTGCTGCGTTCGACGGTCGGCCGGTACACGCCGGAGAAGGCCACGAGCGCGATCGTCGTGTCGTACTACTGGCACTTCGTGGACGTGGTCTGGATCGGGCTCTACGCGACCATCTACATCATCCAGTGACTGATCAACCAGTGACTGATCAACCAGTGACTGATCATCGAGTGACAGGGACCGCGGTGACATCGACGTCCGACTGGGCACGCGCCCGCGCGCGCCGCAGCCGCCTACAGCGCCTGTCCAACTACGTCGTCGTCCTGCTCGCGCTGACGCTCGTCGGAGCCCTCTACACCGCGTTCGCGGCGCCGAACGGCCGCGCCGACGACGGCGGTCAGCAGTCCATCGCGGTGAAGGAGGGCCGCGCGCTCTACCTGACCGGGTGCTCGACCTGCCACGGGCTCAACCTCGAGGGCGGCTCCGGTGGACCCAGCCTCGTCGGGGTAGGCCAGGCGGCGGTCGTGTTCCAGGTGGAGAGCGGCCGCATGCCCCTCGTGGCGGGTGTGGCTCAGGCACCGCGCAAGAAGCTCCGCTACAGCCTCGCCGAGATCGACCAGCTCGCCGCGTTCGTCCAGGCCAATGGCGGCGGCCCCACCATCCCCTCAGGCAACCTCTCTGACGGCGACCTCGTGCAGGGCGGGACGCTGTTCCGGACCAACTGCGCCAGCTGTCACAACTTCGCCGGGGCCGGCGGTGCCCTCACGCACGGCAAGTACGCCCCTGCGCTCAAGTCCTCGAGCGCCCGGGTGATCCAGGCGGCGATGCTCACCGGGCCGGAGAACATGCCCCGCTTCACCGATCAGCAGCTCAGCCCGCAGCAGAAGGCGGCCATCACCCGCTACGTGCAGTACATCACCCACGCTCCCGACCCGGGCGGCAGCAAGCTCGGGCACTTCGGGCCCATCCCGGAGGGCCTCGTGGTCTTCCTGGTGGGCATCGGCGGCCTTGTCGGCATCACGCTCTGGATCGGTGCGCGCGCATGACCACACCCACAGGCGCAGGGGACGGATCCATCCGTGACCGGCTGCGCTCCCCCGCCGGTCACGGTGAGCAGAACAGCGGCGGCGACAGCCGGCACTCGTCGGTGTCGGAGTCGGACTTCCAGCAGACGGACAGCCACGCCACGTCCGGCGGGCACCTGCCGATGGCCGGTGTCGCGGAGGCCCACGAGCCGCGGCATGCGCCGCTGTCCGCGCAGGAGGCCAAGGTCGCCGAGCGCAAGGTCGCCGCCCTGTTCGTCCTGTCCTTCATCGGCGTGGTGGGCTTCTTCGTCACCTACTGGGGCGCACCCTGGCTGTACGGGGAAGCGAACTACGAGCGGTTCACCCCGCTGCTCGGCATCTTCATGACGCTGGCCCTCGCCGGCCTCGGCGCCGGCGCGGTGCTGTGGGCCAAGACCCTGATGGTCGACGAGGAGACCACCCAGGAACGCCATCCCTTCGCCTCTCCCGAAGCCGAGCGGGTGCTCGCCGGTGAGGCCCTCGTGCAGGGCGGTCAGGACTCCGGCCTCCCCCGGCGGCGCCTGCTCCTGGGCAGCCTCCTGCTCGGCGGCGGGGCCCTCGCGGCGCTCCCCGTCCCGCTGCTGTTCGGCCTCGGTCCTTACGCGCACAAGGAGAACGTGCTGCTCACCACTGGGTGGCGCAAGGGCGTCCGGCTGATGCGCCAGAACGGCTCGCCCGTGAAGCTCGGTGACCTCGACATCGGCTCGGCCGAGACCGTGTTCCCCATGGTTCCCGACGGTGCGAACCTCCCCGACTCGGCCACGCTACTGATCCGCATGCGCCCCGAGGACGTCCACGCCCCCAAGGGCCAGGAGTCCTGGAGCTACGAGGGCCACCTCGCCTACTCGGTGATCTGCACCCACCTGGGCTGCCCGGTGAAGCTCTACGAGCAGCAGACGCACCACCTGTTCTGCCCGTGCCACCAGTCCACGTTCGACGCGAGCCGCGGCTGCCATGTGCTCTTCGGCCCGGCGGCCCGCCCGCTTCCCCAGCTGGCCATCTCGGTCGACGCGGAGGGATACTTCGTGGCGCAAGGGGACTACTCACAGGCCATCGGCCCCAGCTTCTGGGAGCGCAACTGATGACGGTCGCCGGCAAGGGTGCCGCGGGCACCGCCAAGTGGGTCGACGACCGCCTCGGTGCGGCGGGCTACATCCGCAAGACCCTCGGCAAGGTCTTTCCCGACCACTGGTCGTTCATGCTGGGCGAGATCGCGCTGTACTCGTTCATCATCCTGCTGCTGACCGGCACGTACCTGACGCTGTTCTTCGACCCCTCGACGCGCGACGTCATCTACAACGGCCACTACGTCCCGCTGCGCGGCATCACGATGTCGCAGGCCTACGAGTCCACGCTGCGCATCTCGTTCGACGTCCGGGGCGGCCTGATCATCCGGCAGATCCACCACTGGGCGGCCCTGCTGTTCATGGCGGCGATCGTGGTGCACCTGTTCCGCGTGTTCTTCACCGGAGCCTTCCGCAAGCCGCGCGAGCTCAACTGGCTGATCGGCGTCGGCCTGGTGACCCTCGGCCTGGTCGAGGGTTTCGCCGGCTACTCCCTGCCGGACGACCTGCTGTCCGGCACCGGCCTGCGCATCGCCTACTCGATCGCCCTGTCGGTCCCGGTCGTCGGGACCTGGGCCGCGTTCCTGCTCTTCGGCGGCGAGTTTCCCGGCACCTCGATCATCGACCGCCTCTACGCCGTGCACATCCTCCTGGTCCCCGGGATCATCCTCGGCCTGATCACCTTCCACATGCTGATGATCTGGTACCAGAAACACACCCAGTTCCCTGGTCCGGGCCGCACCGAGCACAACGTCGTGGGCAGCCGGCTGTACCCGACGTACGCCGCCAAGGCCGGTGGCTTCTTCTTCCTCGTCTTCGCGGTCCTGGCAGCCCTGGGCGGGCTCGCCCAGATCAACCCGATCTGGCTCTACGGCCCCTACAACCCGGCTCAGGTCTCAGCCGGCTCGCAACCTGACTGGTACATCGGCTTCCTCGACGGCTCGACCCGGCTGATGCCCAACTGGGAATTCCGCGGCCTCGGTCACACGATCCCCTTCAACGTGCTGCTGCCCACCGTGGTCCTGCCCGGGCTGCTGTTCACGCTGATGGCCGTCTACCCCTGGATCGAGGCCCGGCGCAACAAGGACAAGGGCTTCCACAACCTGCTCGACCGGCCCCGCGACGTCCCTGTGCGGACCGGGCTCGGAGTCATGTCCATCACCTTCTACCTGATCCTGCTGCTCGCCGGCGGCAACGACATCATCGCCGGGATCTTCCACCTGAGCATCAACACGATCACCTACACGCTCCGGACCCTGATCATCATCCTGCCCCCGATCGCCTACCTCGTGACCAAGCGGATCTGCCTGGGCTTGCAGCACGGCGACGAGCACCTGCTCCACCACGGCATCGAGACCGGCACGATCCGGCGGCTTCCCTCCGGGGAGTACGTCGAGGAGACCGTTCCGCTGCCGGCGAGCTACCAGGTCACGATCGGGGCCGGCCCCGAACACCACGCGGCCGTCGAGGGCGCCCACCCGGACACCGGCCATGGGGCACCGGTCGCCGTGGCGCCGGCACCTGCTGCCGTGGTGTCCACCCCGCGGCGCAAAGGCTTCTTCTTCCCCAAGGGCGGTGACCCCGAGGCCGGGCCGGCCGCGGAGCAGGCCGCCCTCGAGCCCAGCGGCAAGCCCGCCAAGCCCGAGTAGCGCCCCGCCCTCGTAGCGCCCACCCAGTGGCGGTCGTCCGGCGATCCGACGGTCCGGTCGTCGCACGCCGCCCGCCCGCGGGCGCTCGCGCGGTGGGATCTGGCCCCTCCAGGGGCAACCATCCGGCACACGATCATGCAAACGCGCACGCCGCCCGCCCGCGGGCGCTCGCGTGGTGGGATCTGGCCCCTCCAGGGGCAACGATCCGGCACACGATCATGCAAACGCGCACGCCACCTGCCCGCGGACGCTCGCGTGGTGGGATCTGGCCCCTCCAGGGGCAACCATCCGGCACACGATCATGCAAGGCGCTGGATCGGCCGGCTACGCGTCGTGGGCGATGTGCCGCAGCTGACGCCAGATCAGCACCAGGAAGACAGCTGAGCCGGCGAAGGCGAACCAGAACGGCGCGGTGACGCCCCACCGCTGGGCGACCAGGCCGCCGACCGCCGACCCGACGACCAGTCCGCCGTAGACCCCCAGGCCGTTGACGCCGCTGACCCGGCCCTGCAGCTCGGTCGGGACGGCGCGCTGGCGGACCGTGATCGAGGTCGTGCTCCAGATGAACGCGTGGGCGCCGAACACGAAGAAGATCACCATTGCCACGGCGGGCTGGGTGGTGAGGGCAAGCGCCAGGTGGGTCAGGGTCTCCACGACCAGGCCGATGCGCATGACGTCCCCCAGGCTGACCCGGCGGGTGATCCACGCGTAGGACGCCGTCCCCATCATCCCGCCGACCGCGGATGCCGTGGTCAGCAGCCCGAAGCCCACCGCTCCCAGCCCGAGCCGGTGGCGGGCGTAGAGGACCAGGACCGACCAGGCCGCGCCGAACGTGATGTTGAAGATGAAGATCGTGAGAACCAACGTACGGACCGCGGCGTGGCGCAGGACCCACCGGAAGCCGTCCACGATGTCGCGGCGCAGGTGGGGCCGATCCCGCGCGGCTCGCCCGTGCACGGGCAGGACGATGCGCGACACGAGAAGCGCGCTGGCTGTCACCAGAAGCGCCTGGCCGAGGAACGGCAGGACCGTGCCGGCGGCGAACAGCGCCGCTCCCAGGGGCGGGCCGGCGAGCTGGTTGATGGTGAGGATGCCCGTCTGCAGCCTGGCGTTGCCCAGGGCGAGCTCGTCACGGGGGACCAGCATGGGCAGCAGCGTGCTCGACGTGCTGTTGCCGAAGACCTCCGTCGTCCCGAGGAGGAACAGCGCGGCGAGCACCACTCCCACCGACACCGCTCCGGTGGCGATCGCCAGGCACAGCAGGGCGAGCACGGCGGCGCGCAGCCCGTCGACGACCACGACGATGGCCTTGCGGTTCAACCGGTCGGCCAGCGCCCCCGCAAACAGGCCGAACAGCAGCCAGGGAAGCTGCTGAAGCAGGACCGCCAACGCGACGAGGAACGGGTCCCTGGTCTGTGAGGCCACCAACAGGGGCCCTGCGGCGAGGGCGAGACCGTCCCCGAGGTTGGCCACCCAGGTCGAGGCGAGCAGCCACCGGAACCCCGAGCCGAGCCGGCGCGGGGCGAGGACGTCGACGGCGCGGCTCACTGCGGGAGGCTAGACGCGCTCCCCATCGACAACAACCCGGTTTCCCGGCAAGGACGAGCGGACCGGTCAGGACGCCGCGGGGGGGCGGCGGCGGGACCGCTCCACGTAGAGCGCCCGGTCGGCCCGTGCGACGAGCGCGACAGCCGTGTCCTCCGGGAGGAGCTCGGCCAGGCCGGCGGTGACCGTCCCACCCTCCGGGCCGGCCTGCAGTCGGGCTGAGCCGGCGGCCAGCCGCGCCTGCGCACCCGCCAGGTCGACACCGGCGAACATGCAGACGAACTCATCCCCTCCGTACCGCAGGATCACGTCCCCGGGCAGGAGCTGTGCGCTGAAGCAGGTCGCCACCTCGCTCAGCAGCCGGTCCCCTGCCGCATGCCCGTGCAGGTCGTTGACCCGCTTCAGACCGTCGACGTCCAGGAAGGCCACGACGAGCGGCAGCCCGGCAGCCTTGACGCGCGCGACACCCCGCTCGACCTCCACGAACCCGGCCGCCCGTCGGTAGACCCCGGTGAGGTCGTCCGCGGAGGCGCTGCGCCGGTCGGCGGCCGAGGCACCGCGGTCGGCC
>JALYIZ010000074.1:0-5572 GCA_030775505.1 Actinomycetota bacterium
TTGCTCATGGCTGGCTGTCTCCTGACGGTGAAGTGATCAGCGGCGAGAAAGCGCAGTAGACGCACAGCAGCTCGCTCCAAACCATGCCGTCCTCGCGGATGGTGTCCAGCCTCGCCTGGTAAGGCTGGCCGAGGTGAACGGTGCGGCCGCATTCAGCGCAGAGCATCCCGTGGCCGTGCTCGAACAGGGGCACCAGGACTCGCATTGATCTTGTCGGCGGCGACGATCTCGCTCATGTCGTTCCTTCCTTGGGAGCGGTGATCCCGAACACCTGGCCGATGCCGAGACGCAAGGCCAACTCGTAGTTCCGGGCAGGCTCTCCCGGCGTGACGGACGACTCGATGCTCAGGCCGTCACGGGTACTCACGACACCACCTCGTCGGGTGCGCCGCTCAACGTCAACCCGAGGGCGAGCCCAGCGTTCACCCCGACCCACGCGGCCAGGCCGGCCCACGGCCCGTACCGGAACGCCACCACCCCGACCGTGACTGTCGCGAGGAGCAGGAAGATCAGGAGTGCTCGGATCACAGCCGCACCGTCCTTGCGTAGGGGTTCGTACCGGGGTTGGGGCTACCGATCAGCCGCGCCCATCCGTGCGGCGAGGGGTGCGGTGGGCGGTCGTGGCCGGCGTTCAGGCAGCACACCCGCGGCGGCCGGTCATGCACGCTGAGAGCGCCGCAGATGTCCCGCGGCTCACGGATGACCGGGCTGCGGTGGAGTTCGGTGAGGCACTCCTCGAGCGGGCTCACGACGCGACCTCAGCGGTCCAGTCGTGCCGTCCGTCGATCCGCGCCAACGCCAGGACGCACGTCGCTGCGACGTTCGGGGTCGGGCCATCACCGCGCAGGACTTGGGCGAGGGCGACGGTCAAGGCGATCTTCTCGACCGGGAGCAGGGCCGGGCGGTCCGGCACGTCGCCTGGGGGGTGTTTCGCCGCGACATGACCGGCCATCGACGGCGCGTTGTTCGTCGTCTTCCCGCACCCCGCGGGGCACGTGAACGTCTGGACGATTGTGGTCACCGGACTGTCTCCTTGATCTTGTTGAAGCAGCGGCGGCACCACGGGCACAGCCGCCCACGGCAGTGCGTCACCACCGGGTCCAGGGGCTCCCCGCAGCGCCGGCACACCCGGACCCCGCTCACCCGACACCCCACAGCAGCAGGCCGTGCAGGTCCGGGCGGGACAGCCGGCCACCCGCCCGCCGCTGCCGCTCCCGCAACGCCTGCCGTTCCGCTGCGAGCTCGACGGTCGTCCAGCCACAGCACCACGGGCAGTGCACCGGAGCGCGTGACCACTCCCGGCGGCTGCACGCCGCAGGCGAGGTACAGATCCACTTCACCGCCCCCGCCCACACAGGAGCTGGACGTAGCCGCCCTGGTTGTCGAGCAGCACCGCGACGTTGCGGCGCAGCACCGGGACTGCGGACGGCACATGGCCTTGCAGGACCAGCCAGCCGACCTGGTACGCCAGGATCCGGTGGGATTCGACGTGGGCGTGGCAGGCGGCGCACAGCAGGAGCAGGTTCGCGGGCAGGTTCGACCCGGCGTCGCTCGTTCCCCCGAGCGCCCGCGGCCGGCGGTGGTGCAGGGCTGGTGGCGGCCAGGTGCCGGCGAGGGTGATCCCGCACCGCTCGCACCGTCCGCCAGCCCGGGCTTCGACGAGATCCCGGACCGGGCGGGACGGGCCGGTAGCGCGGCGAGGAGCTGGGACGAGCGGGGTCCTGGCCAGCGGCGTGCGGCGGGTGAGTTCGCCGGTCCTGGCCAGGGGTGCGCTGCGGCGCGGTAGCGCCGTGCGCTTCACGTTGAGCCGCCGAGGATGTGGGCTCCGCGGATAGCTGCGGCCGGCGGCAGGTGAGGTGTGCTGGGAGGTAACTGCAGGGGGATGTTCTTTGGGGGTAGTACTTGGTGGGGGTCTAGCAGGCTGGACCCTTCCAGGCCTGGAAAGTAGACCCTTTCTGGCGGAAAAGTAGACCCTTTCTCCTCGATAGCGTCTAGCCCGCTGGACAATCCACAGGGCTCGTCTGTCCAATCGGCTAGACCCTTATCCTCAGGTTGAGGGTCCAGCGGGTTGGATTCCAAGCCGTGCAGTTCGCAGCACCCAAACGGGAACAGAAGGAACTCCGCGGCCTGCCCCCGATGCCCCGTTTTCACCTGCTCGATCTGCTTCAGTTCGATCAGATGCTTCAGGCACTGGAACACCCGGGCGCGGCTGACATTCGCCCACCGCATCATCGCCGGGATACCCGGGTACGCCAGGTAGTCCTTCTGGTTCGCGTTGTCGCACAGGCACATCAGCACCAGCTTCTCGGCCGGTTTCAGATCCCGAAGAGCAGCGACGGACAGCAAGTGGAAGCTCACCCCTTCCCCTCATTCGGCCGGGCAACGAAGTCCGAGCAGGCCGGCCAGAACGCTCGGACGTCCGTGCCGGCGCCGCGCGTGATCCGGGGTGCCATGAAGATCGGTGTCGTGGCCGGGTCGATCCCGAAAGCGCACTTGAGGTAACGGCGGCTGTTGTGCCCGACGCTCACAAGGAAGGCGCACTGCCCGCATGTCCCGAGCTCCGGTCGTGTCCGGGTCCGGGTCAGGGGGTGGATGCCTTGGGCTACAGCGCGGTGCTGAGCGGCTGTCCTGCGCCTGTCACGGCTCACCGTCGCCAGGCTGGGCGGGATTCCTTCGGGGAGGTCGAAGAGGGCGTCTGCGGCGCTCATGCGGCGTCCCTGCATGCCTGGCAGGCCCAGCCCTCGCTGGTCAGGTGGATGGTGTCGTCCGGCTCGATCGCGTGGGTCTTGTCGAGCGCGCACCGGGTCGTGAACGCAGCCCGTGTCCATGCGTTCTTCCACTCCACTGGCCCGGTCGTGTCCAGGGGCGCGCTGTTGCGGTGCTTCCGGCATGCGCACTGGTCGGTGAGCAGGTCGGTGAGGTCGCAGCGGTCCGCACTCACCGGAGTACCGCTTTCGCCAGCTCGATCGACACCTGGTCCGCGAGATCAGGGGACGGTGTCCACAGGCCGAGCCGGCCGTTGCCTGGGATTGGCTGCCGGAAGGGCCGTGGGTTCGCGAGCTGCCAGTGGTGCTGGCCAGGGAAACCCCACGGCGCGCAGTCGCAGACCAGATCCCACATGCTGTCCCGGGAGTACTCGCAGACTCCGATGAGGTCGACGACGCCGAGGTAGCCGGTTGGGTGCTCATCCCGGCTGCCGGCGATACGTATGCCGAGGTCGGCGGCCCGACCGGGGACGTCGTCAGCCCAGGATTTCGCACCGTGGATGAGCAGCGGCCCGCGGTAGCTGGTCGTCCACGTGCGGTTTTCGACCTGCTTGCCTTCGTGGAGGACGAGGGTGGTCCATGGCCGGGTCAGGGACAGCGCCTTCACTGGGTCACCTGCTGTGGGGTGACGAGGGCCCGCAACGTCCCGCGCTTGCCGCCTTCCCACGCGACAAGACCGGCTGCCCTGAGGCGCAGAAGGCGGTAGTACACGGTGGACTTGGCCAGTCCAGTGCGCTCCGTCAAGCTGACGTAGGTCGGGTGAGGGTCGGCCAGGAGGGCGAGGAGGACCAGGGTGGTCCCGGGGCTCAACGTCACGGCCCGCGTCACAGCTTCCTCCGGGACAGGCAGGGGCCGCAGTACCGACGGTCAGGTCCGATAGGGCGGGCGCACTCGCGGCAGACGCCCGTGCAGAGGCCGGGCTGGCGCCGTGCGGGGAAAGTGATGGTCGCGGCGCTCAACACCTCAGCCGTGACAGCGAGGGTCCCGACGGTGATGCCCGAGCCGGTGCACTCACGCCCCTCGCTGTCCTGGTGCTTCCGGCGGCGTCCTGTGGGGGTGATCGCCACAGGGCGGAAGCAGGCGGGGCAGGCGTCCCGGGCCATGGGGCGGGGCGCTCGCCGGTAGATGCGCTTCCGCGTCACGGCGCTCATCCGGTCGCCTGCTGGGTGAACTGGCACAGCGACCACTCCGGGTGCTCCACGGCAGGCTCCGCGGTCAGCAGGTAGCCGTGCTTCATCGCGCACAAGTCGAGCTGCGGCACGTTGACCGTCTGGACCGTGCAGTCCGGGAGGGGCTGGCGGGCTTCCATCAGCCCGTACAGCCGGCCCATCTCGAACCCTGCCGTGTAGGCGTGGTCGTCGTGGGGGCCGCCGCGTGAGAGGACGGTGATGAACGGCATCGCCAGCTCGTATATGTCGGTGTCGCAGACATGCTGGGCGCAGACGACGCACACGTCCCGGTCATGGCCGTGCTCGCAGGTCATGAGGTGCCTTCCCGTAGTTCTTGTTTGATCGCGTACCTGCTGGTGCACTCCCAGCCGCACAGCCACACAGTTCGGTCCCTGACCTGGACAAGGACGCCGCGTGACACGTCAGCGACAGCGATCCGGTTCGGGCTCCCACACAGCGGTGTCGGGCACGCCAGATCCGCAGCAGCCCGCCCCTGATCTGGGAGTGACCGGCCCGACGGACCCAACGACACCCCCCGCGCTGGCATCAGGTACTCACAGGCTCAAGGTCGAACAGGGACGGCACGTCGATGCGGCGTTCCTCGGCCTGCAGGTACTTCACGCCGTCGCAGAAGTACTCCCGGTTCAGTTCGACCGACCGGCCCCGCCGACCGAGGTGCAAGGCACGGACAGCCACTGAGAACAGGCCGCCGAACGGGTCGTAGACCAGCTCGTCAGGGTTGGAGTAGCGCGTGATGAGCCGGTCGCAGATGTCGAGCTGGAGAGGACACACGTGGTTGACCTGCGCCCGTCGAGTCTGCTCGGTGTTGAGCGTCACCATGCGGTTCACGTCATGCCACACGTCCGGTGCCCACGACCCCGGTGCGAGGCACATGAAGGTCGACGGGAGGGTTCCGCGGCGCTCCAGCTCCTCACCGATCTGGATGTGCGCCGGGTAGTCGTACACCTCTCGGACGGACTGCTCGGTGAACAGTCGGCTCATCTGCTCATGCCCGAGGCCGGCGAACTCGTCAGGGGTCAGGGGGCGGTTCCCGCTGGACCGCCAGAAGGCGTGCGCGTCGACCTGCCAGCGGGCCCGGGTGTAGTCGTCCTTCGACTTCACGACCGGGAGGTCCGCGTACCCCTTCGAGCGGTCCGTCTGCGGCTTGTGGAACAGCAGGATGTACTCGGGGCTCCCCACCCCCATCTTCGTGCCGTCCTTGCACTGCTCGGACCAGCCGAGCCGGTACGTCTGGTTGTTCTCCCGCACCACATCGGTGACGACAGTGATCATGCCCATGTAGTCGAAGCCGTGCCGGCGGCCGTGCATGATCGCCTCGGCGTGGAAAGGGCTGACAGTGGGGATGCCCGCGCCCGTGACGTTCCCGAAGTTGATCCGGTCCTTCACGTGGCAGGCGTAGACCCGGCCGGGTCGCAGGACCCGGAGCAGCTCGGGGGTGAGGTAGTCCATCTGCGACCAGAAGTGGTCGTTGTTGTCGGTGTGCCCGAAGTCGTTGTAGCTCGGGGTGTACTCGTAGTGGTTCGCGAACGGGATCGACGTGACGATCAGGTCCACCGAGTCGGTGGCCATGTGCTCGCGGGTTTCGACTACACAGTCGTTGTGCGCGACCGTCCAGCC
>JALYIZ010000074.1:5582-10035 GCA_030775505.1 Actinomycetota bacterium
TTCCCCTGAGACGGCGGTGCGTGTGACACCCATCGAGCGCGTCAACGCGTCGGCGGCGCTGATCCGGTTCAGGCCGTGCTCCCGGATGACCTCGCTCATCGTCGCGGTCAACTCCGCGTGTTGCTCCCACTTGCGGCGCAGCGTCGTGACCACTTCCCGCTCGGACTCGGCGTAGATGATGTCGACCCGGACCGGGTGGGGCTGCTGGAAGCGGTGGATGCGGTGCAACGCCTGGTAGAAGTCGTTGAACCGGAAACCAACGCCGGTGAAGATCGCCCGGTGGCAGTGCCGCTGGAAGTTGCAGCCCGACCCGGACAGCTCCGGCTTGGTCGCGAGGATTCGGAACTTGCCGTCGGAGAAGTCGATGATGCGGCGTTCCCGCTCGTCGAGGTCGAGGGTGCCGAACACGTCGACGGCCTCGGGGATCGCGGTCTTCAAGGCGCGGCGTTCGTCCTCCAGGTCGTGCCAGAGGATGAAGTGATCGTCGGGGCTGGCGGCGACGATCTCAGCGGTCTTCGCGACCCGCGCGGGAAGAGTGTCCCGCTTCTCCCTTGCGGCCTGGGTGACGCCGAGCGCGGCGTTGCGGAGCAGTAGGCCCTGCCCGTCCCGCTCGTGCCCGGCGCCGGCGTGGTCGACAGGGACCTCATGCCAGACGACCTCCATGTCGGGCAGGTCGTAGCCGGTGTCGTCGTAGCCGAGATCGGAGGGCTTCTGCAGGAAGATCGCCCACGAGTTCAGCCACAGCCAGAACTCGCGCTCCTTGTGGGGGTAGAGGGTGAGGTTGTTGGCCTGTGTCGAGTCCCGCTGGAAGAACCTGGTCAGGGCCTGCCCGGTGTCCATCACGCCGAGGAAGCCGGCGTAGTGGATGAGCTCCTTGTACCGGTTCGGTGAGGGGGTCGCTGTCGCCACCCACCGGTAGGGCACCTGGTCGAACAAGGTGAGGAACGTCTGGTAGGTCTTCGACCCGAAGGAGCGCAGCACGGAGGCCTCGTCAAGGCTGGCCGCGTCGAACAGGTTCGGGTCGAGCTTGCCGTCCCGGACGCTCTCGTAGTTGCTCAGGTACAGGCCGGGGCCGTCGAGCTCCTCGTTGCGGCGGACGAACCGGACGGGCAGGTCGAGCATCCGGGCGTCGCGGGTGAACTCCTGCCGGACCCCGAGGGGGCAGACGATCAGGCAGGCGGCTTCCTGCCGGGCCAGGACCTGCCGCATGATCTCCAACTGCATCAGCGACTTCCCGAGCCCGAACGAGGCGAAGATCGCCCGCCGGCCGCCTTCGAGCGCCCACCTGACGATCGCGGCCTGATGGGGCTTGAGGATCGGATGGAGTACTGCGGGGTCGACGTCGAAGCCGTACGTCTGGTCGAAGTCGACCTTCCCGCGCAGGAACGCGTCGTAGTCCACGGCCAGGGCGGTCATGCGGCGACCTCGGTCTGGTCAGGGACGGGCACGCCGAGGATGGATGCGAGGACGTGGAGGCCGAGCAGGGGCGGAATCGCGTTCCCGGCCTGCTCGAACTTCTTCGTCCGCGACCCCTGCCACGGGTAGTCGGGCCGGAAGGACTGCAAGACGGACGCTTCCGCGACTGTGACCTTGACGGACGCTTCCGCGACTGTGACCTTGACGGACGCTTCCGCGTTCTGCCTGCTCACAGACGTCCTGTAGCCAGGCGCAGCGATCGTCTCAGGGCTGAACGACCCGACCACGGTCGTCGCGGGCCGCTCGAACACCCACGGCGGGCGGATCACCCACTGCCCGCCGCTCTTGCTTGTCAGTGTCGGGGCGGGTTCACTGATCGGCACCGGAACAGTCGGGGCCATCCCGCCCCCCGCCGCCTTGGTGTTCGTCCGCCTATCCACGACCCACACCACCTCGTTCATCGCGTGCCCGAACTTGACCGTCGGGGCGGGCTGGCAGGCGTACCTGCGGGTCGCGTTCCGCTGGGAGTCCGCGACGAACTGGGGACACCCCCCCCCGCATGGGCAGGTCATCGGCTCACCCACCGGGCGGTCCGAGCCTTCGAGGTGATCGTCGGCGCGACAGCATCGACGGGGGTGTCGGGGCGTTCCCCGTACCGCTCAGTCATGCCCGCACCCCGATGGAGCCGGAACGCGATCGAGCCAGCGCCCCCCCCCCCGCTTCTCTGGCGAGGGCTTCGCGGCCACCCTTCGCGAGGGGCTCAGCCCCCCCCGAAGCGGTGCCGCCGGACGTGATCGTCGGGGCGGGGCGGGCGGTAGCTCCCCAGCCGAGCGCCGAAGCCATGCTCACCCAGTCCCGCAAGCCTTCCCCGCCGAACAGGTCAGCCGGCCTGCCGCCTTTGGCGTGCGTGGGCGGGGGAGGGCTGACCGTCTGCACTCGGGACGCGCCGAGGATGGCCCGCTCCCGGGTCTGTGGGACGCCGTAGTTCGCGGCGTTCAGCACCCGCGCCCACACCGAGTACCCGAGAGCGGTCAGGCCGTGGACATACGCCTGCCAGACAGGCAAGGCAGCGGGGACCTGCTCGAGCGCAACCCACTCCGGCCGCAGGTCGTAGATGAACCGGGCGGGTTCGAGGATGAGGCAGGCGGTGAACGCGTCGGACATCGCTGCGGCGCGGACCCGCTCGTCACTCCACCGCTTCTCCGGCGTGCGCTTGCTGTTCCGCTTCGCCTGCTCCGCCAGCGCAACCGGGTACACCTGCTCGCGCACCGCCGGGATGACGTCGGGCTCGCCGGCGAGGATGCGGGACGCTCCGACGCACAGGTCGGTGAGGACGAGCCGGGCCATGCCGTGCCCGGCGTCAGACAGGAGCGTGCAGGGCGGTGAGCCGATGACCCCGCTGACCTTCCCCCGCATCGGCTCGGTGGGCACTGCAGCAACGTCGGCTTGGACACGGACATGCCCGGCTTCCTTCCCCGTCAGGCAGGCAGCCCAGTCCCACTCGAAGCCGACCGGGCGGAGGCCGAGCTGCGCGGCAGCGACATCCCATCCACCGCCAGCAGCGAACAGGTCGATCACGATGCCGCTCATGCGGCTTTCTGCTCTCGGGTGTCGATGAACCCAGCCCACTCCGGGCGCGCCGCGATGAGGAGGCGGGCGTAGAAGGCGCGGTAGCTGTTGTTCAACCGCCACGTTTCGCCTGTGGTGCGTAACGCTTGCTCCCAGCGCAACGCCTCGTAGAGCGCGGCGACCCCCACATGAGGGCGACGGCCAGCGCGGAGATCGGAGGTCCACCGCCTGCTGGCGAGGCTGTGGAGGGCGCGGTAGACGTGAGGGTTCGCTGTGTGGAACGCCGCGAACCGCTCGGTGAGAGAGGCCTCGCGGGGGAGGGTGGGGACGTTCAGCGGCAGAGAGAGCTGGTCGGGGCTGGTGCCGGTCCGCCGTCCGGTCTGCGCGTGTCCGGTCGCAGACCGGACGGCGGCGCTCACGCGACGCTGCCAGGCGGGGTGCCGTGAAGCGCGGACCGCTTCGTCAGGTCCTCAATCTGCGCGAGGACGCTGTCGTACGCGGCGCGGAGGATGTCATCGGGCCGGTCCATCAGGTAACCGATCCGGAGCTCCCCCCCGCCGATCCGGTAGCGCAACCGGCACGTGACCTTGAAGACGTTCGCGCCGTCGAACGGCATCAACGCCAGGTCGAAGCCGGACGGGATCGTCATGTCCTGCTTCCGCCCCGCGGTCGCGGCCGTCTGCTCCACGTAGGTCAGTTGCGTCTCACCGCTGTCCAGGCGGCGGCCGGTGCTGAATGTCGCGGTCGTGTTCGCATGGAACGACTGGGCGAGTTCGAGGAGGTCCGCGCCCGGCGGGTTCGTGATGTCGATCAGCCGGTCCTCGAGGTGCTCAGCGAACTCGACCTGGGTGAGGAGTTTCCGGTCCAGTGCCACCCACCGCTGCCATGCGGTCGTGAGGCGGAGTTTCAGGACCGCCCGGTGGTCCCCCCACCCGGCGGGCTCGACGGTGCCGGCCTGGTTGGGTTCGTGGCCGTTGAGGAGCGCGACGACCGTCGCGTTGAGCGCGTCGGCGTAGATCTCGCAGCCTGCCTCAGCGTGCTTGGTCACGTAGGCCGCGAACGACTCCCCGTCGAACAGGGTGACGGTGCCGGTCTTGCGCAGCGGGGTGGCTCGGGGCGCGCGGCCGGAAAGTCCCTTGACCTGGCCGTCGAAGTCGCGGAAGGCGTAGTCGGTGTCCTCGGCCAGGACGACCGGGGCGGCGGCGGCGAGAGCGGTCCGCACGACCGTCTCCATCTCGGAGCCGTTCGTGATCGTCGTGCTCATGGGTGTGGTCACTGGTTGGCTGCCACGGTCCGGTCAGCGGCGGGCTTCCCAGCCGGCACCTCATGGATCAGAGGCAGCTCCTGCTGCCGCGGGTCGCTACGGGTCGGGTTCCCCGCGTCGTCGAGGAAGAACAACGACTCCCGCGCATCGGGTCGCGGTGCTTTCAGCACGCACGTGTCGCTGATCAGGACCCGCTCGCTGTCG
>JALYIZ010000075.1 GCA_030775505.1 Actinomycetota bacterium
GCCCTGCTCCCTCGACGGTGGCGCCCCCGGTCCCGCCGCCCCCGCCGAGCCGTGCGGCCGTTTTGTTTTTATGTTTAGGGCTCCACCGAGATCTACTCCGCCGAAGCCTGCGAAGGCGAGGGGCCGGACGAGACAACCGCTACGTACGGCGTCAGCCGCTCCCGGGTCGGCCAGGGCCGCCTCCAGCGTCGCCGCGACCTCGGCGGTCACCTGGCTGGTGACCTCCCGGCCTGCGAGTGCGACGGCGCGTGACGTAGTGGATTCGACGAGACGTCGCCGCTGTTCTCCCAGCGCGCGCAGCTGCTGCGCGTCACCGTCCCGCTGGGCGCGGGCCAGGGCGGCGCCGAGGCTCACGAGGGCGTCGAGGGCCGTCCCGTCATGGCGGGCCAGCAGGTTCACCAACCAGGCCGACACCGTGGGACGCCGTAGAGCTTTGAGGCTCCGGTCCTGCTTGGCGGCCAGGTCCCTCGCGGCGATGAACTCCTCGGGGGGCAGCGCGTAGAGGTCCACCCGGCCATCCTTGCCGAGCGGGCATCCCGGCCCGGGGACGTTCCTTCACGGCTAGGCTCGGTGGGCAGTCACCACGAGGAGCGGAGCAGCGCATGCCGACGAAGGACAGCGGCGGGCAGGAACGCGCCAGCCGCGCCACCGGGAAGGACGAGGCGGCCGACGTCGACTCGACCTCAGACGTCCAGGAGCGCGTAGGCAAGCTCACCGATGACGTCGACTCGCTTCTTGACGAGATCGACGACGTCCTCGAGGAGAACGCCGAGGAGTTCGTGCGCGCCTACGTACAGAAGGGCGGCCAGTAGGCCGGCCATCCGGGCCATCGGGCACATCCGGCCATCCCGGGGGACAGGGATCGCCCGTGTCTGGGACAGTGTGCGCGCCAGCACACGAGCGACCATCGAGAGGACAACGTGGCAGCGGACCCTGGACTCCACGGCCGTCTCCCCGCACACTTCACGGCTCCCGGCAGCTCCTCATTCGCGGACTTCCTGGGCGCCGCCGCGCCCGACCTGTTGCCGTCGCGCCGCGATCTGCCACCCGGCGTGATCGACGTTCCGCACGGTACGACCATCGTCGCCGTGACCCACGCAGACGGCGTCGTCATGGCGGGGGACCGCCGGGCGACGATGGGCAGCGTCATCGCGCAGCGCGACATCGAGAAGGTCTTCCCGGCCGATGAGTACTCCTGCGTCGGGATCGCGGGGAGTGCGGGCATCGCGATCGAAATGGTGCGGTTGTTCCAGGTTGAGCTCGAGCACTACGAGAAGCTCGAAGGGAGCACCCTAAGCCTGGACGGGAAGGCCAACCGGCTGTCCGCGATGATCCGAGGCAACCTGGCCATGGCCATGCAGGGCCTGGCCGTCGTCCCGCTGTTCGCCGGTTTCGACCTCGACACCGACGCCGGCCGGATCTTCTCCTACGACGTCACCGGCGGGCGCTACGAGGAGCACTCGTTCCACGCCGTGGGGTCCGGATCGGTGTTTGCGCGCGGTGCCCTGAAGAAGCAGTTCCGGGACGGAGTGACCGAGGCCGCCGCGGTGCGTCTCGCTGTCGACGCGCTCTACGACGCCGCCGATGACGACTCGGCCACCGGTCTGCCCGACCTGTCCCGGGGGATCTTCCCCGTTGTGATGACCGTCACCGCCGCCGGACTCCGCCGCATCCCCGATGACGAGGTCGGGGTTGTCGTCCGGAGCGTCGTCGACGAGCGGATGACCAACCCCGGGGGCTAGCCTGACCGCCGCCTGATCCACCCGCCGAGCCCGCAGGGAGTGCCCACCGCCGTGTCGATGCCGTTCTACGTCTCACCTGAGCAGGTGATGAAGGACAAGAGCGACTACGCCCGTAAGGGCATCGCTCGCGGCCGCTCGGTCCTCGCGCTCACCTATGCGGAGGGCATCGTGTTCGTGGGGGAGAACCCCTCCAACGCGCTGCACAAGATCAGCGAGATCTACGACCGGATCGCCTTCGCCGCAGTCGGCAAGTACAACGAGTTCGAGGCGCTTCGGCTGGCCGGCGTGCGTTACGCGGACCTGCGCGGCTACCAGTACGACCGCCGGGACGTGACCAGCCGGGGACTGGCGAACGCCTACGCGCAGCAGCTGGGCACCATCTTCACGGAGTCGGGCAAGCCCTTCGAGGTGGAGCTCGTCGTAGCGGAGGTGGGGACGACGCCGGCTGAGGACCAGATCTACCGGCTCACCTATGACGGCTCGGTGGCCGACGAGCACGGTTTCGTCGTCATGGGTGGGAACTCCGAGCCCATCGCCGCCTTCGTCAAGGAGCGTCACGACGGGAGCGCGGACCTGGCAGACGTCCTTCGGCTGGGTGTGTCCGCCCTGTCGCAGACCGGACCCGATGGTGAGAGCCGCACGCTGGTTGCCGACAACCTGGAGGTCGCGGTGCTGGACCGGACCCGCCCCCGCCGGGCGTTCAAGCGACTGACCGGCGGGCCGCTGGAACGACTACTGGAGGTGAAGACGTGAAGCCGCTCCTTGCCGCCCTCGTCGCCGTCCCGCTGATGACGGGCTGCGGGACCGGGTCGGGTGCCAAGACCACCAGCCTGTCGGGAACGCAACCGTCGGCTAGCGCCGCGGTCCCCTCGACCGCTGTCGTCGGACCCGGGGTGGTGATGCCGTCGACCGGGTCCCAGCCCTGCGCGACTGCGCCGGCAGTCGCCTCGGCGCCCGCCGGCTCGACAACTGACCTCGCCCAGAAGCCGGTCGTGAGGATCCCCGCCGGCCCGCCCCCGTGCGGCCTTCAGGTGATGGACATCGTGGTGGGCCACGGCCCCGGCGCGGTCAACGGCCAGCAGCTGACAGTCAAGTACGTCGGCGTCACGTATGCGGACGGCAAAGAGTTCGACTCCTCGTGGAGTCGCGGCGCCAGCTCGACCTTCCCCTTCCCGCTCGGCGGCCACCAGGTGATCTCCGGTTGGGACCTCGGGATGGTCGGAGCCAAGGTCGGTGGCCGTCGTGAACTGGTCATCCCTGCCCCGCTGGGCTACGGGGAGCAGGGCACCCAGGGAATCCCGCCCAACGCGGCCCTCGTGTTCGTGGTCGACGTCGTCAACATCGCCTGACCGCCCGTCAGCCGGCCGACGCGGGCCGCGGGCTCGGGATCCGATCCGAGCTCCCGCTGAGCAGGGCGGTGATCCGCTCCGCCGGCATGGGACGACCCAGCAGGTAGCCCTGCCCGAGTCGGCAGCCGTAACGGCGGAGCAGCCGGAGCTGCTCGGGAGTCTCGATCCCCTCGGCAACGACGTGGACGCCGATGTCCGAGCCCAGCCCGATCAGCGACCGGGTGATGGCCTCGCCGCGCCCTCCCGAGCCCACCTCCCGCACGAAGCTGCGGTCGATCTTGATGCCCCGTACCGGGAAGGTCAGCAGGTGCGTCAGCGACGAGAAGCCGGTCCCGAAGTCGTCGAGGGTGACGTTGACGTCGAGAGCGACCAACCGCTGGAGAACGTCCAGCTGGACTTCCCCCGCATCGGCCAGGACAGTCTCGGTGAGCTCGACCACGAGTGCGTTCATGGGCAGCCCCACCCGGCTGGCCAATCCGGACATCCGGTCCGGCAGCCCAACGTCTTGCAGGTCGTGCGCCGACACGTTGATGGCGACGCTGAAGGGAAGACCGGATCTGAGCCTGCGCCAGGCCGCGGCCCGGGGGATCGCCAGATGAGCGACCTTGCGGTCCACCCGGCCCACGATTCCGCTCGCCTCTGCCAACGGCATGAACTCAGCCGGCCCGATGAGGCGCCCGGTCGTGGGATCTCGCAACCGCGCGAGGGCCTCCACGGCCACCATCCCCCCGCGACCGAGCTCGAGAACGGGCTGGTACAGGACGGTCAGCAGCCCGCGGTCGAGCGCGAAGGCAAGCTCCGCCCCGGTCCGCACGCTCAGGGGCGGCCGTGGGAACAACTCGGTCGTCACCGCCGTGTTATCGGCGCAGTTCTCTGGTCGGGCGCATGATCCGAACGGGCCAGACGGCGCCTGACCTGGGGTGGCAGTACCGCTATGTCAGGCTGGTGACAAAACGGCACGAGTGCGGACCCTCCTGGAACTTCAGGCCTGGACCGCGGCCCCCTCCGCCAGCAGTGCGGTGATCCGATCGGGAGCGAATCCCCACTCGGCGAGGACCGTACTTGTGTCCGCTCCAGGCCGCGGCTCGGCAGCGGGGACGGAGCCGGGCGTCCTGGACAGACGCGGCGCCACGGCCGGCTGGGCCAGCCCCGCCACCTCCACGACGGTGCCCCGCGCAGCAAGATGCGGGTGCCCAGCGGCCTCACCCAGGTCCAGGACGGGGGTGACGCAGGCGTCGACACCGGCGAAGACGTCCGCCCACTCGTCGCGCGTTCGGCTGGCGAAGGCATCAGCGAGTTGCCGGCGAAGCTGCGGCCACCGTTCGGTCTCCCACTGGCCTGGGGGGTCGACCAGTCCCAGCGTGGTGACTGTCGCGGACCAGAACTGCGGCTCGAGGGCGCCCACCGCCATGTACCCGCCGTCGGCGCACCGGTAGGTGTCGTAGAACGGTGCCCCACCGTCGAGCAGGTTGGCCCCCCGCTCGTCGCGCCACTGACCGGCCGATCGGAAGCCGTAAGCCATCGCCATAAGGCTGGTCACCCCGTCCACCATCGCCGCGTCCACCACCTGGCCCAGGCCGCTGGTCGTCCGCTCTAGGAGCGCGGCAAGAATCCCGGCGACGAGGTAGAGCGCCCCGCCGCCGAAGTCGGCCACGAGGTTCAACGGTGGGACAGGCTTGCGGCCAGGCTCTCCGATGGCGGCGAGCGCGCCGGTCAGTCCGGCGTAGTTGATGTCGTGCCCCACCCTGTCTGCCATGGGGCCCGCCTGACCCCAGCCCGTCATCCGGCCGTACACGAGTCCCGGGTTGCGGGCGCTGCAGGCCTCCGGCCCGAGCCCGAGGCGCTCCGCGACCCCCGGACGGAAGCCCTCGACGAGGACGTCCGCGCGCGCGACCAGGTCGAGCGCCGCCTCGACCGCTGCCGGCTGCTTCAGGTCAAGGGCCACTGAGGAACGGCCGCGGCCGAGGACGTAGTGACCGGCCGGCGCGATGTTGGAGGCGCCGGGACGATCGATGCGTACAACGGTGGCGCCGAGGTCGGCCAGCAACATGCACGCGAAGGGTGCCGGCCCGAGCCCTGCCAGCTCAAGGACACGCGTTCCAGCCAGAGGTCCAGAGGTCATTGGCCGGAGCCTAGTCAGCCCTCCATGGGCACCTGCTCCGCCATCCGCCCGTAGGGTGGGCGCCGTGGAGCGCCGGATCTTCGGGATCGAGAACGAGTACGGCGTGACCTGCACCTTCCGCGGCCAGCGTCGGCTGTCGCCTGACGAAGTGGCGCGGTACCTGTTCCGCCGCGTGGTGTCGTGGGGCCGGAGCAGCAACGTGTTCCTCAAGAACGGCGCACGCCTCTACCTCGACGTCGGCTCCCATCCGGAATACGCCACCCCTGAGTGCGACAGCGTCATCGACCTGGTCACTCATGACAAGGCCGGCGAGCGCATCCTCGAAGGCCTCCTGATGGACGCCGAGCGACGCCTGCGCGAGGAGGGGATCGCTGGGGACATCTACCTGTTCAAGAACAACACCGACTCGGCCGGCAACTCTTACGGGTGCCACGAGAACTACCTGGTCGGCCGCCACGGGGAGTTCTCCCGGCTCGCCGACGTCCTGATCCCGTTCCTCGTGACCCGACAGATGATCTGCGGTGCGGGCAAGGTGCTGCAGACCCCACGCGGAGCCGTCTTCTGCGTCAGCCAGCGAGCTGAGCACATCTGGGAGGGCGTGTCGTCGGCCACCACCCGCTCCCGTCCCATCATCAACACCCGCGACGAGCCGCACGCCGATGCCGAGCGGTTCCGACGCCTGCATGTGATCGTCGGCGACAGCAACATGAACGAAGTCACGACTCTGCTCAAGGTCGGCACCACCGACCTGGTGCTGCGCATGATCGAGGCGGGAGTGGTCCTGCGCGACCTCACGCTGGAGAACCCGATCAGGGCCATCCGGGAGGTGAGTCACGACCTCACGGGCCAGCGCAAGGTGAAGTTGGCCAACGGACGTGAGGCCAGCGCGCTGGAGATCCAACGGGAGTACTACGGCAAGGCAGTGGACTTCGTCGACCGGCGGGGCGGCGACGACGTGGTGAAGCGGGTTCTGGACCTGTGGGGGCGGGCGCTGACGGCCATCGAGACAGGAGACCTCTCGCTCGTCGACCGCGAGATCGACTGGGTGACCAAGTTCCAGTTGATCGAGCGCTACCGGGGCAAGCACGATCTCGCCCTCTCGTCTCCTCGAGTGGCGCAGCTGGACCTGACCTACCACGACGTCAACCGGAACAGGGGGCTCTACTACCTGCTCGAACGCAACGGGTCCGTCGCGCGGGCCACCACTGACCTGGCGGTGTTCGAGGCGAAGTCGGTCCCCCCTCAGACCACGCGCGCCCGGCTCCGCGGGGAGTTCATCAAGCGGGCCCAGGAGAAGCGACGCGATTTCACGGTGGACTGGGTTCACCTGAAGCTCAATGACCAGGCGCAGCGCACTGTGCTCTGCAAGGACCCCTTCCGCTCCGTCGACGACCGGGTGGACAAGCTGATCGCCTCCATGTGAATCCCGCCATCGACCCCAAGGAGAGTGCATGACCAGCAAGCCGCTCATCGAGATCCCGCAGGGGCCTCCACCGGCGGACCTGCTCATCGAGGACCTGGTCACCGGAGAGGGCCCGGACGCGGCCGCTGGCAAGCAGTGCACGATGCAGTACGTCGGGCACGCCTGGTCTACACGCAGGCAGTTCGACGCGTCGTGGGACCGCGGCGAACCCTTCTCGTTCCGCCTGGGCGCCGGCATGGTCATCGCCGGCTGGGACCAGGGGGTCGCCGGGATGAAGGTCGGCGGGCGCCGTCGGCTCACGATCCCACCCGCCCTCGGCTACGGACAACGTGGAGCGGGCGGTGCGATCAAGCCAGGGGAAACGCTGGTCTTTGTCGTCGACCTGCTCGCCGTGTTCTAGCGACACGTGGGCCCACGTTCCGGTCGGCCGGCAGGCTAACGTCAGCCTGTGGCTGCCAAAAAGACTGAGCGGCTGCTCAACCTGGTCATCTGCCTGCTCGCCACCCGTCGCTTCCTCACGGTGCACCAGATCCGTGATGCCGTGCCCGGGTACGGCCAAGGAGGCGAGGACGCCTTCCGACGGATGTTCGAGCGGGACAAGGAAGAGTTGCGCGAGCTCGGGATCCCCCTCGAGACCGGCACCGACGTCCACGCCCACGATGACGAGCTGGGTTACCGGATCGCCCGCCGTGACTACGAGCTCCCCCCCATCAGCCTCACGCCGGATGAGGCTGCCGCACTGGGGCTGGCCGCCCGGCTCTGGCAGTCGGCGCCTCTGGCGGGAGCTACCGGCAGTGCCCTGTTGAAGCTGCGGGCCGCCGGCATGGGAGATCCGGGTCCGGCCAGCGCACTGGAGCCCCGGGTTGCCGCCAGCGAGCCGGCCTTCGAGATGTGCCTGAACGCCGTACGCGACTGCTACCCGGTGGCGTTTGCCTACCGCGCGTCGGGCCGCGCCGTGCCGGAGGACCGATCGGTGGACCCGTGGGGAGTCGTCTCCTGGCGGGGGCGTTGGTACCTCGTAGGGCACGACACGCGCCGAGATGCGGTCCGGGTGTTCCGGTTGTCCCGGATCCACGGTGACGTACGGGCCGCCGGGCCGCCGGGATCCGTGACACCACCCGCAGACGTCGACCTGCGCGAGCTGGCGAGCCGGATGGCGGGAGAGGAGCCACGGAGCACCGCGACCATTCGGCTGCGATCCGGGGCCGGCTGGGCGCTGCGTCACGAGGCCCTCGCCGTCCGGGGCGACGTGGACGGCTGGGACTGCATCGACATCGGGTACTCGGACCCGGAGCGGCTCGCCGACAAGGTTGCCGGCTTCGGAGCCGACGCCGTGGTGCTGTCGCCACCGGAGGCCCGCGAGGCTGTCATCCGACGTCTGAAGGCTCTTGCGTCATGAGGCCACCATGGTGACCGGGTCGATGGAGGACCTGCCTCGGCTGTTGGCGCTCGTCCCCTACCTCCTGGCGCGTCCGGGCGTGCGGCTCGCGGACGTCGCAGCGGACTTCGGCGTGACCGAGGACCAGCTGCGCAAGGACCTGAACCTGCTCTGGGTCTGTGGCCTTCCGGGGCACGGTCCTGGGGATCTGATCGACATCGAGTTCGAAGGCGACACGGTCACCCTGCTCGACCCTGCTGGTGTCACGCGACCCCTGCGACTGACCGTCGATGAGGCCCTGTCGCTGATCGTCGCCCTGCGCGCCCTCGCCGAAACCCCGGGGCTGGGGGAGCGCAAGGCGCTCGACAGCGCGCTGGCCAAGGTGGAGCTCGCCGCTGGCTCGGCAGCCCTGCCGGCGGGTCGCGTGGAGGTGGCGCTCGAAGCGACAGCTGCCGTGCTCCCCGTGGTCCAGGAGGCGCTCAGGCGTGGTCAGGTGCTCCGGCTGGCCTACTACGTGCCTGGTCGTGACGAGACGACCCTGCGTGACGTCGACCCCATGCGGGTGCTTCTCGTCGACGGAAGGAGCTATCTCGAAGCCTGGTGTCGCCATGCGGAGGGGGTCCGGCTGTTCCGGCTCGACCGCATTGCGAGTGTGGAGCTGCTCGACCTCGCGGCGGCCGCACCGGAGCAGGCCGAGCCGCGCGACATCTCCGGCGGGCTGTTCCGACCGTCGCCGGACGACCTGCTCGTGACACTCGCCCTCCGCCCCGGTGCCCACTGGGTAGCCGACTACTACCCGTGCGAGTTCGCGAGAGAGCAGGACGACGGCACCATCGTTGTCGGTCTTCGGACACCTGACCTGGGCTGGGTCCGACGCCTCGCCCTCGGCCTCGGTTCCCAGGGGGGAGTGCTGTCCCCTCCGGAGTTGCTGGCGGAGGTACGCGCGGAAGCCTTCCGGGCTCTGGACGGCTACGTCAGCTAGTCACTCCTTGCCATCCGTGGCAGCTCAAGTCAAGACCGGGCCCCCGACTGCCGATGCGCCCTGTGACGCACCGGGCACAGCCAGTGACGACGTGGAAGGAGCCGGGCCATGACCACGATCAAGGCGTCCTGCCCAACCTGCGGCGAGGTGGAGCTCACGACCGCCGACGTCAGTCTCATGGTGTGCAGCCATGCTCCCCTGTCCTACTACGCCTTCACCTGCCCGACGTGTGAGGGTCACGTGCGCAAGCCGGCCGACGAGCATGTCGTGTCGCTGTTGGTCTCGGGTGGCGTACCGGCCCAGGTGTGGGACCTGCCGGGTGAGGCCCTCGAGACCAAAGATGGACCGTTGCTGACCTACGACGACCTTCTGGACTTCGCACTTCAGCTCGGTAGCTCAGATCTGCTGGCCGCCGCTGCGGGCGCCGTCGTGGGGTCCTAGGCTTCGGGTGTGCCCTGGCTCATCGTCGACATAGCTCTCGCTCTACTGGCCTTGGTGGTCCTGGGTGCGGTACTGCTGGGCCTCTGGCGCCAGGTCAAGGCCCTGGGCGCAGAGGTGAGTCGGGCGGGTGCGGCCCTCGGAGAGGCGACCGACCGGCTCGCCGCGGTGCAGGACACGCGCGGGCGGGTCTGACCGCGTAGTCTGGCTGGTAAGCGCGCCCCCGAAACGGGCGCGCCTGAGGAGGGTGGTCGGCGATGTTCGAATGGCTCGACAAGCCCGGCGTGCTCATTGTCCTGGTCCTGGCCCTGCTCGTCTTCGGCTCCAAGCGCTTGCCTGACTCGGCACGCGCGATCGGTCGGTCCCTGCGCATCCTGAAGGCTGAGACCAAGGGTCTGCGTGAGGACGCCGACGTCGTCGTCCCTCCGGCCGCGATCGAGCCCACACCTGCGCCCGTCCCTCCGGCTGCTGCGGTCGTGGCGCCCCCCGTGGCCCCGGCTGCCCCTCCGGCTGCAGTACCCGCCTCGGCAGGTCCCGAGCAGGCTCCGCACCCGCACGCGTAGCGGATGGCACGACGACCGCGCCGTCCTCCGG
>JALYIZ010000076.1 GCA_030775505.1 Actinomycetota bacterium
GCGCCGACCTTCGGGCGTGGTGCGCGGCAGGGCGGGCCGGCACCAGGCCGACGCCGCGCCGCGGGCCAGGTCCCACAGTTGACCGTGCCCCGGCCCGACGTCCTCGGTCACCGCCGCGAGCTCGCTGCCGTATCGCTCGGTGAACGACGGTGGGTAGCAGGCCAGGACCAGCCGCGTGGCGTTCACGACTGCACCGCGAGCCGGGCCAGCCCGGTCTGGGCGAAGGCGGCCATCGCGGACAGCCGTTCGGCGAGCAGCCGCTGGCCGGCTCCGGTCATGCGGTAGGGGCGCCGGCGCTCGTCCCCGGGCTCGGCCACGATCAGGCCCTGCTCCTCCATGCGGGACAGGGCGGCGTACAGCGTGCCCGGCCCCAGGGAGATCCCGGACTCGGCCGCGACCGCCTGGATGATCGCGTAACCGTGCTTGGGTCCGTCGGCGAGGCTGCCCAGGACCAGCAGGGCCGGCTCGGCCCACGTTGCGCTCTCGCGACGTCGGGCCATCCGCGTCCTCCGACTCTGCCGCCGTCTACTATTACGTGAGACGTAGTACGTCTGACGATACACCGCCGGGTCAAGGGGATGCGTCAGGACCTGCCGAGGGCCTCCAGGGCCGCGCCGTCGACGCGCCAGACGGTCCACTCGTCCTCGGGGCGGGCGCCGAGCGAGCGGTAGAAGCCGTGCGCAGGGGTGTTCCAGTCCAGCACCCACCACTCGAAGCGCCCGTAGCCGCGCTCGACGCACACCCCGGCCAGCGTGCGCAGGAGTGCGGCCCCGAGGCCGTGGCCGCGCGCGGCAGGACGGACGAACAGGTCCTCGAGCCACAGGCCCGGCCGGCCCAGCCACGTGGAGAACGTCACGTACCAGAGGGCGAAGCCGACGACCTCGCCGTCGAGCTCGGCGACGTGGGCGCTCGCGACCGGCGCCGCTCCGAACAGTGCCTCGCTGAGCAGCTCACCGGTGGCCACGACCGCCTCGGGGGCGCGCTCGTACTCGGCGAGCTCCTTCACCAGGTCCAACAGCACCGTCACGTCACCGGCGACGGCCGGCCTCACACGTTCCACGTGCTGATGACCTTCCGCGCGTGCTCGTGCCCCAGAACCCCGGTGCGCGCCGGGTCCAACACCCACAGCCGACCGGCTCGCGGCTCCAGCCCCAGCCACACGGCGGCCAGCACGCGCAGCAGGTGTCCGTGGGCGACCAGGCACACGTCACCGCGCGCCAGCTGGGGCTCTGCCCTGGAAATGACCCGGGCGGCGCGGCGACCCACCTCGTCCACCGTCTCGCCGAGAGCGACGTCGTCCCACACACTCCACTCGGCCTCGGCCGACAGCTCTGCGGTGGTCAGACCCTCCGCCGGCCCGTACGCCCACTCGGCCAGGTCACGGTCAGGGGTGGCACGCAGGCCGGCCAGCTCGGCGGTCCGCACCGCCCGCTGGAGAGGGGAGCAGAGCACCAGCCGCCAGGGCCGGTCCAGCCGTAACGACAGCTCGCGCGCCTGGTCCTCGCCGTGGTCGGTCAGCGGGACGTCGGTACGACCGGTGTGCCGGCCCGACCTCGACCACTCGGTCTCACCGTGCCGGACGACCCACAGCTCACCCATGCCGGGAACGACGCGGCTCAGGCCTTCTTCGTCGCCCAGAAGATCTCGGCGATCTCGTCGACCTGGGCGACCAGCGTGTCGGCGTGCGCCGGGTCGAACTCCTGCTTGGCCTTGGAGGCGGTGTTGCAGGCCGTCTTGATCTTCAGTCCGAGGCCGGGGTGGGCCTCCTCGTGGTTGGGCTTGAAGTAGTCGGTCCACAGGATGAGCAGCTCGTCCTTGACTTTCTGGGCGTGCTCCTCCTTGACCAGGATCATCCGGGTCCGGCTGTTGAGGGCCTTGTCGTCGTCACCGGTGACCGCGGCGTACTTGTCGTACATGGCCTTCACGGTCTTGGCGGCGACCTGCGCGGCGGTCGGGTCGTAGATGCCGCAGGGGACGTCGCAGTGCGCGGAGGCCGTGACGGACGGAACGAGGAAGCGGGGCAGCCGCATGGGAGGTCCTTTCGTCGACTGGCCCCGACACTAGCGGGGTGCGCTACACGACCGTGCTGGTGGACGGCCCGTCCATGCTCCCGACGCTGCGGTCCGGGGAGTGCCTGGTGGTGCGCCGCGGGGGCAGGGTCCGCCCAGGTGCCGTCGTGCTGGCGCGGCTGCGCGAACGGCCGGCGCTGCTGGTCGTCAAGCGGGCCGTCGAGCCGGCCGACGGCGGCTGGCTGCTGGCCTCGGACAACCCCGCGGTCGCCGGGCACGGGCTCACCGGCGGGGTCGGCGACGTGGAGGGTGTCGTCGTCCTGCGCTACTGGCCGCTGCCCCCGCGGCTGGTCCCGCCAGATCCCCCCAGGGTCCCCGCGTAGGAGACACAGTCCGCATAGCGCGGCAGCAGCCCGTTCGACTCGGCCTGGGCGAGCGACGGGGCGGCCCGGTCCTTGTCCGACAGGGTCAGCTCGAGCCCGGCCGGCCAGGGCAGGCCGAGGGCGGGGTCGAGCGGATCGATCCCGTGCTCGCGATCGGGCGCGTACGGCGCGGAGACCAGGTAGGTGATGTTCGTGTCGTCCTCGAGGGCGAGGAAGGCGTGCCCGAGACCCTCGCTGAGGTAGACCGCCCGGCGGCTGGCCACGTCGAGCTCCACCGAGTCCCACGTTCCGAACGTCGGCGAGCCCACCCGGATGTCCACGATGACGTCGAGCACGGCGCCCCGGGTGCAGTAGACGTACTTGGCCTGGCTGGGTGGCACATCGGCGAAGTGCACCCCCCGCAGCGTGCCCCGCTGGCTGACGGAGTGGTTGGCCTGGCGCACCGTCATCGGGTGACCCACGGCGCCGGCGACGACGTCGCCCTTGAACCACTCCAGGAACACCCCGCGCGAGTCCGGCCACTGCCGCGGGGTGAACGACCAGGCCCCCGGCACGGCGAGCTCGCGGACCTCCATGGGACAACCCTAGTGGGGCGCTATGCCATCCTCGGGTGCCCGACGAGCTCGTGACGTGCGCCCAGGTGGAGGACCAGTACGTGGAACGCGTAGCACCCCAGGACGGGTCGCGTGCGGGCGACCCGGCGTTCGTCCTCCACCGCGGCGGGAAGATCGAGGTCCGCTCGACGGTCCCCCTGGAGACCCGCGAGGACCTCTCGCTCGCGTATACGCCCGGGGTGGCCCGCATCTGCACCGCGATCGCGGCGGAGCCCGAGCTGGCGTCCGACTACACCTGGAAGGGCCGCACCGTTGCGGTAGTCACCGACGGCACCGCGGTGCTGGGCCTCGGTGACATCGGCGCCCTGGCCGCGCTGCCGGTCATGGAGGGCAAGGCCCTGCTGTTCAAGCACTTCGGCGGCGTCGACGCCGTACCGGTGTGCCTGGACGTGACCGACGTCGACGATCTGGTCGAGACGGTGGTGCGTCTCGCACCGGCGTTCGGCGGCATCAACCTGGAGGACATCAGCGCCCCCCGCTGCTTCGAGGTGGAGCGGCGCCTGCAGGAGCGGCTGGACATCCCGGTCTTCCACGACGACCAGCACGGCACCGCGATCGTCGTCCTGGCCGCCCTGCGCAACGCGGCCCGGCTGACCGGCCGCACTCTTGGGGACCTGCGCGTGGTTGTCTCGGGAGCCGGGGCCGCTGGGATCGCGGTGTCGCGCATGTTGCTCGAGGGCGGCGTCGGCGACCTGGCGATCGCGGACAGCCAGGGCATCGTGCACGCGGGCCGCACTGGGCTGAACGACGCCAAGGCGCGGATCGCCGGCGAGAGCAACCGGGGCGGGCGCACCGGGTCGTTCGTGGAGGCCCTCGCGGGCGCCGACGTCCTGGTCGGCCTGTCGTCGGGGACGATCGCGGCGGAGGCCGTGGCGTCGATGGCGCCCGAGTCGATCGTCTTCGCGATGGCCAACCCCGACCCCGAGGTGCACCCCGACGTCGCGCATGCGGCAGGTGCCCGGGTCGTCGCCACCGGACGCAGCGACTTCCCCAACCAGATCAACAACGTGCTGGCCTTCCCGGGGGTCTTCAAGGGCGCGCTCTCGGTCCGCGCCACGCGGATCACCGAGGGCATGAAGCTCGCCGCGTCGGAGGCGCTGGCGGCAGTCGTGGGGGACGAGCTGTCGGAGGAGTGCGTCATCCCGTCGGTCTTCGACCCCAGGGTGGCACCGGCGGTCGCCGCCGCGGTGGCCGCCACCGCCCGCGCCGAAGGGGTGGCCAGGCTCTGATGCTCGCCGTCTCGTGCACCAGCCAGTCGGCCGAGGACCCGGTGTCGGGCCTCACGGTCGCCGACGTGCCGGAGCCGGCCGTCCCCGACGGCTGGGTCCGCGTCCGCGTCCGGGCCGCGTCGCTGAACCACCACGACCTGTGGTCGCTGAAGGGTGTCGGCCTGCCCGCCGACCGGCTGCCGATGATCCTCGGCTGCGACGCGGCCGGGGTGACCGACGACGGTGACGAGGTCGTCGTGCACGCCCTCGTGGGGGACCCGGACTGGTCGGGGGACGAGACCCTCGACCCGCGGCGGACCATCCTGTCCGAGCGGCACCAGGGGACGCTCGCCGAGACGGTTGTGGTGCCGCGCCGAAACCTGGTGCCCAAGCCGGCGGGGCTGTCCTTCGAGGAGGCCGCCTGCCTGCCGACGGCGTGGCTGACCGCCTACCGGATGCTGTTCACCAACGCCGGCCTGCACCCCGGCGACACCGTGCTGGTCCAGGGCGCCGGTGGTGGTGTGGCGACGGCGGCCATCGCGTTGGCCAGGGCGGCCGGCCTCGTGGTCTGGGCCACCAGCCGCGACCAGCAGCGGCGCGAACGCGCCCTGTCTCTCGGCGCGCACGAGGTGTACGACAGCGGTGCCCGCCTGCCCGGCAAGGTCGATGCCGTCATCGAGACGGTGGGCAAGGCAACCTGGTCGCACTCGATGCGCGCCCTGCGCCCCGGCGGCACGCTGGTCGTGTCCGGCGCCACGAGCGGGGCTGACCCGTCGGCGGATCTGAACCGGCTGTTTTTCCTGCAGCTGCGGGTCGTCGGCTCCACGATGGGCACCCGTACGGAGCTCGAACGCCTCATCGCCCTCTGCGTCACCACCGGCACTCGCCCGCTGCTTGACGAGGTGCTGCCGATGGGGCAGGCCAGGGCCGGGTTCGAGCGGCTGGCGGCCGGGGATGTGTTCGGCAAGGTCGTGCTGACCCTCCCTGCCTGAGAAGGGTTGCTGCGTGGTCCTGCCCGTCCATGACGTGAACCCGACGCGCCGGACGCCGTACGTCACCTACCTGCTGATCGTGGCCAACGTGGTCGTGTTCCTGATGAGCCCGCTGGCCCTCGCGCCGCTGGTCGGCGACGCGGGGCGGGTCCAGCAGTGCGCGATCGCGACCTACCTGGCGCGGTATGCGGTGGAGCCGGCCGAGCTGGTGACGGGCCGTCCCCAGCAACGCGTGCCGACGCCGGTGGCCGCGGTCGAACGGCGGACCGGACGCGTCGGCTGCGTCGCGGAGCAGCCGCCGTCGTTCCACAAGTCGCCGTTCCTGTCGGTGCTGACCGCGATGTTCCTGCACGGCGGCTGGCTTCACCTGCTCGGGAACATGCTGTTCCTCTATGTCTTCGGCAACAACGTGGAGGACCGGCTCGGCCGGCTGCGTTTCCTGGTCTTCTACCTGTTCTGCGGTTATGCCGCGACGTACGGATTCGCGCTGTTCCAGCCGACGTCGACCGAGCCGTTGGTGGGGGCGTCGGGTGCGATAGCCGGGGTGCTGGGGGCCTACCTGGTGATGTTCCCGCGGGCGAAGGTCTGGTCGCTGCTGACGTTTCTGTTCTTCCTGCCGGTCCGGTTGCCGGCGTGGCTGGTGCTCGGCTCGTGGTTCGTCCTGCAGTACGCCTACGTGCGCGGAGCCGGCCTGGCCCGGGGGAGCGGGGTCGCCTACGGGGCGCACGTCGTGGGTTTTCTGGTCGGCGCGGCCCTGGCCTGGCGGTCGGCTATTCCTCGTCCTCCAGCCTCGCCAGCCAGGTCGCCAGCCGCTCGACGGGCACGTCGAACTGCGGGTTGAGGTCGACGAACTGGCGTAGCCGCTCGGCCAGCCAGGCGAGGGTGACGGCCTCCTCGCCGCGGCGGTCCGCGAGCTCCTCGAGTCCGCGATCAGTGAAATACATGTGTTTTAACGTGCCAGCGCCGCGTCGACGAGCGCGGCCTGCTCGGCCTCGTGCACCTTGCTGGAGCCGGCCGCCGGCGACGCGGACGGGCGGCGCGAGATGCGGCGCAACGGCGGTGACCCGGGCGGCAGCTGCTCGGGCAGGGAGAGCGCAAGGTGTCCCCACGCGCCCATGTTGGCCGGCTCCTCCTGGACCCAGACCAGGTCCTCGACCGAGGGGAACCCGGCGAGGGCTGCGGCGATGGTCTCGCCGGGCAGTGGGTAGAGCTGCTCGACGCGGACCAGGGCCGTCGAGGTGTCCTGCGCCTTGCGGCGGGCCGCCAGCAGGTCGTAGAAGACCTTCCCGCTGCACAGCACGAGACGGGTCACGCCAGCCGGGTCGACGGTGCCGCCGGTGACGTCCGGATCGGCCAGCACAGGCTGCCAGCGGCCGCTGGTGAAGTCCGCGGGGCTGCTCACCGCAGCCTTCAGCCGGAGCATGGACTTGGGCGTGACGACGATGAGCGGGCGGTGCATCGGGCTCAGCGCCTGCGCGCGCAGCAGGTGGAAGTGCTGGGCCGGCGTGGTCGGGTAGGCGACGGTCATGTTGTTTTCGGCGCACAGGAGCAGGAACCGCTCGATCCGGGTGGACGAGTGGTCGGGGCCCTGACCCTCGTAGCCGTGCGGCAGCAGGAGGGTCACACCCCCGCGCTGGCCCCACTTGGCCTCGCCGGAGGAGATGAACTCGTCGATGATCGTCATGGCGCCGTTGACGAAGTCGCCGAACTGCGCCTCCCAGAGCACGAGGGCCTCGGGGCGCGCGACCGAGTAGCCGTACTCGAAGCCCAACACCGCGAACTCCGACAGCAGCGAGTCGTAGACGTAGAAGGGCGTCTGCACGCCGAGCCCGCGCAGCGGGGTGTGCTCGGCGCCGGTCTTGCGGTCGAACAGTGTGGCGTGCCGCTGGACGAACGTCCCCCGTCGCGAGTCCTGACCGGTGAGCCGCACCGGCCGGCCGTCGATGAGCAGCGAGCCGAACGCGAGCAGCTCGCCCATGCCCCAGTCGATGCCACCTTCGGTCACCATGGCGGCGCGTCGGGCCATCAGCGGCGCCAGCTTCGGGTGCAGGGTGAAGCCGTCGGGCAGGTCGGTGTGTGCCCGTCCGATGCGGTCGAGGACGTCCTGCGCCACAGCAGTGTCGACGGCGGACAGGGTCAGCTGCTCGGTCATCGGCGGCTCGGCGGGCGCGGCCGTCGAGGCGTCGCGCGTCTCCGCGAAGACCCGCTCGAGTTGGAGCTGGTAGTCCTTGAGGGCCTCCTCGGCTTCCTCGACGGTGATGTCGCCGCGGCCGATGAGGTTCTCGGTGTAGGTCTTGCGCACGGAGCGCTTGTTGTCGATGACGTCGTACATCGTCGGCTGGGTCATCGACGGGTCGTCACCCTCGTTGTGTCCGCGACGGCGATAGCAGACGAGGTCGATGACGACATCGGTCTTGAAGGCCTGCCGGAACTCGAAGGCCAGGCGGGCCACCCGGACGCAAGCCTCGGGGTCGTCGCCGTTGACGTGCCAGATGGGTGCCTGGACGGTCCGGGCCACGTCGGTCGCATAGGTGCTCGAACGCGAGGACTCCGGGGCCGTGGTGAAGCCGACCTGGTTGTTGATGACGACGTGGACCGTTCCGCCGGTGCGGTAGCCGCGCAGCTGCCCCATCTGCAGGGTCTCGGCGACAACGCCCTGCCCCGCGAAGGCCGCGTCCCCGTGGAGCAGCACGGGCAGCACGGTGAATCCCGCCTCACCCTTGTCGATGAGGTCCTGCTTGGCGCGCACGATGCCCTCGAGGACCGGGTTGACGGCTTCGAGGTGAGAGGGGTTGGAGGTGAGGGACACCCGCGTCGTGGCGCCGCTCGCGGCGGTGAACGTGCCCTCGGCCCCGAGGTGGTACTTGACGTCGCCGGATCCCTGCACGCTGCGCGGGTCGATGTTTCCCTCGAACTCGCGGAAGATCTGCCCGTAGGACTTGCCGACGATGTTGGCGAGCACGTTGAGCCGGCCGCGGTGGGCCATGCCCAGCACGACCTCGTCGAGCCCGGCCTCTGCGGCGCCGGTGAGGACGGCGTCGAGCAGTGGGATGACCGATTCGCCACCCTCGAGGGAGAACCGCTTCTGCCCCACGAACTTGGTCTGCAGGAAGTTCTCGAACGCCTCCGCCGCGTTGAGCCGCTTGAGGACGTGCAGCTGGAGGTCCCGGTCGGGTGCCTCCGCCTTCTTCTCGACCCGCTCCTGGATCCACTTGCGCTGGGCTGGGTCCTGGATGTGCATGTATTCGATGCCGACCATGCGGCAGTACGAGTCTCGGAGCACGCCGAGCACGTCGCGCAGCTTCATGACCCGCTGGCCGGCGAACCCGCCGACCGGGAACTCGCGGTCGAGGTCCCAGAGGGTGAGGCCGTGGTTGACCACGTCGAGATCCGGATGGCTGCGGACCTTGACCTCGAGGGGGTCGGTGTCGGCCATCAGGTGCCCGCGCACCCGGTAGGAGTGGATCAGCTCGTTGACGCGCGTGCCCTTGTCGAGGTCCCCCTCGTGGGTGGCCTGCTTGTCGGCGACCCAGCGCACCGGCTCGTAAGGGATGCGCAGGCTCGCGAAGACGTCGTCGTAGAAGCGGTCCTCGCCCAGGAGCAGCTGGTGCATCCGGCGCAGGAACTCACCGGACTGGGCGCCCTGGATGATGCGGTGGTCGTAGGTGCTGGTCAGCGTGATGATGCGGCTGACGGCGAGCCGGGCCAGGGTCTCCTCCGAGGCTCCCTGGAACTCGGCCGGGTACTCCATCGCGCCGACACCGATGATCGCCCCCTGTCCCTGCATGAGGCGGGGGACGGAGTGGACGGTGCCGATCCCGCCTGGGTTGGTCAGGCTGATGGTGACGCCGGCGAAATCGTCGGCACCGAGCTTGCCCGATCGCGCCCGGCGCACGATGTCCTCGTAGGCCGCCCAGTAGGCCGCGAAGTCCATCCGGTCCGCGTTCTTGATCGCGGCGACGACGAGGGACCTGGTGCCGTTGGCGTTGTGCAGGTCGATGGCGAGCCCCAGCCCCACCCCTCCGGGGTCCACGACGAAGGGTTTCCCGTCGACCTCGGCGTAGGACAGGTTCATGACCGGCACGTCGGCGACGGCCTTCACCAGGGCGTAGCCGATGAGGTGGGTGAACGACACCTTCCCGCCCCGGCTGCGGGCCAGGTGCCGGTTGATGACGGTCCGGTTGTCCTGCAGCAGCTTCGCCGGCACGGCTCGCACGCTGGTGGCGGTGGGCACGTGCAGCGAGGTTTCCATGTTGCTGACCACGCGCGCCGAGGCGCCCTTGAGCGGGGTGCTGGTCGCGACCGGGTCGGCGACTGCTACGGGCCCGCCGGCGGGGGGAGCGGCCGGGGGGGAGACCGTGGGCGGGACCGGGACGGGTGCGGGCGCTGCGGGTGTGGGGACCGCCTCGGCCGGCGCCGAGGTCACCTCCGTGGGGATGGCCGCGGCGGGCGAGGGGGGAACGGCGCCGTCGGCGGGTGGACCCCCGTTGGGGTGGTAGTCGGAGAGGAACTCCCGCCACTCGGGCGACACGCTGTCGGGGTCACGCAGGAACTGCTGGTGGATCTCGTAGACGAGCCATTCGTTGGCACCGAAGTCCGTCTGCTGTCCCATGGACACGCGCGCGTCCTGCCTTTTCGTCGCGATCGGCGGCGTCAGTGGTCCGCTGCCGCTCCAACCCGCGAGGTTACCCGTCGTGGGCACGTGGGGCGCGCGGCGGGCCGCCTTGGCACACTGGCCCCGTGACCCGTTCCCCGCTGCTTGCCGCCCTCGCCCTGTGCTCCGCGCTCGCCGCGGCGTGCAGCGGTGCCAGCC
>JALYIZ010000077.1 GCA_030775505.1 Actinomycetota bacterium
CTCGGCCGGCTGGCCGACTGTCGCGCTGGCCGGCGGTCTTGCCGTCGGGTTGGCCGGTGTCGCGGTGGCCGCCTACGGCCGGGGCTGGGAGGGCCTGTCCTCCCGGTACGACTCACCCGCCTCGTCGACGACCGCATCGGCCGCTTCCGGCGGGGTGCCGAGCGTCACGGCGCCCGCCCTGTGGGACGCCCTTGACCGGGGCGAGGACCCGACAGCCGAACGCAGGCCCCCCGCGACTACCCTCGACGGGTGAGCGTGCTCGAGGACATCCTCGCCGGCGTCCGTCAGGACCTGGCGGCGCGCGAGGCGGCTCTGCCGCTGGACAGCCTGAAGGCCCTCGCGGCGACCAAGGCACCCGCGCGCAGCGGCGTGGCAGCCCTGCGTCAGCCCGGCATCGCGGTGATCGCCGAGGTCAAGCGGGCCAGCCCGAGTCGGGGCCGGCTCGCGGACATCGAGGACCCGGCCGCACTGGCTGAGCAGTACGAGAGCGGGGGCGCCTCCGTGATCAGCGTGCTCACCGAGCAGCGCCGTTTCGACGGGTCGCTCGCCGACCTCGACGCCGTGCGGGCCCGCGTGGAGGTCCCGATCCTGCGCAAGGACTTCGTCGTGTCGAGCTACCAGGTCTGGGAGGCGCGGGCGCACGGCGCCGACCTGGTCCTGCTCATCGTCGCGGCGCTCGCCCAGAACGCGCTCGTGTCGCTCGTCGAGCGCACCGAGTCACTCGGCATGACCCCGCTGGTCGAGGTTCACGACGAAACCGAGCTGATGCGCGCGCTCGATGCCGGCGCGAGGGTCGTCGGGGTCAACGCGCGTGACCTCAAGACGCTCGACGTCGACCGCGCCCTGTTCGGGCGGCTGGCCCCGCTGCTGCCCGACCATGTCGTGAAGGTCGCGGAGAGCGGGGTGCGCGGACCGCACGACCTGCTCGCCTATGCGGCCCATGGCGCCGATGCGGTCCTGGTGGGGGAGGGCCTGGTAGCGGGCTCCAACCCCCGGCAGGCAGTCGCTGACCTCGTCACCGCGGGAGCGCATCCCGCGGCCCGTCACGGCCAGCACGGGTGAGCGCGCCGTCTGTCGTTTCGCCCGATGCCAGCGGACACTTCGGGCCGTACGGCGGGAGGTTCGTCCCGGAGGCACTCGTCGCGGCCCTCGACGAGCTGGCCGCTGCCCACGCCGCCGCTCAGGCCGACCCCACCTTCGGCGCCGAGCTGGACCATCTACTCACCACGTACGCCGGCCGCCCGACTCCGCTTACCGACGCCCGCCGGTTGTCCGAGCATGCCGGCGGTGCCCGGATCCTGCTCAAGCGCGAAGATCTCGCCCACACCGGTTCCCACAAGATCAACAACGTGCTGGGGCAGGCGCTGCTCACGCGCCGGATGGGCAAGCGCCGGGTCATCGCGGAGACCGGGGCCGGCCAGCACGGGGTGGCGACTGCGACGGCGTGCGCGCTGTTCGGGTTCGACTGCACCGTCTACATGGGGGAGGAGGACACCCGCCGCCAGGCGCTCAACGTCGCCCGCATGCGCCTGCTCGGAGCGGAGGTCGTTCCCGTGACCAGCGGGACGCGCACCCTCAAGGACGCCACCAACGAGGCGTTGCGGGACTGGGTCACCAACGTGGAGACGACGCACTACATCATCGGCTCCGTCGTGGGACCCCACCCATTCCCGATGATGGTGCGCGACTTCCAGCGCATCATCGGCGTGGAGGCCCGCCAGCAGTGCCTGGATCTGGTCGGCCGGCTGCCCGACGCCGTCGTGGCCTGCGTCGGGGGCGGCTCGAACGCGATGGGGCTCTTCCACCCCTTCATCGCCGACCGTGACGTGGCACTTGTCGGCTGTGAGGCGGGAGGTGACGGAGTGGAGACGGGACGGCACGCGGCCCCCCTGACAGCCGGGACCCCTGGGGTCCTCCACGGGGCACGCAGCTACCTCATGCAGGACGAAGACGGGCAGACCTCCGCGACCACGTCGATCAGCGCCGGCCTCGACTACCCCGGCGTCGGTCCGGAGCATGCATGGCTTCGGGACACCGGCCGGGCCACCTACACCGGGATCTCCGATGCCTGGGCGATGCAGGCGTTGGAGATGCTCGCCAAACGGGAGGGAATCCTGTGCGCGATCGAGACTGCGCATGCGTTTGCCGGCGCGTGTGACTGGGGTCGCGCTCAGGTCGCGGCGGGTAGGCGCGCCGAAGACCTGGTCATCGTGGTCAACGTGTCCGGGCGTGGCGACAAGGACGTCGACACGGCCGCCCGCTGGTTCGGGTTGGCGTGAGCGCCCTCGACGAGTTGTTCGCCCGCACACGAGCCGAGGGGCGGGCGGCCCTGATCGGATATCTGCCGTCGGGGTTCCCGACCTTCGAGGCGTCCGTGGCGGCGATGCTCGCGATGGTCGAGGCAGGCGTCGACGCCATCGAGATCGGCATCCCGTACAGCGACCCCCTGATGGACGGCCCGGTTATCCAGTTGGCCGTCGACGAGGCGCTGCGGCAAGGGAGCCGGACCGAGCACGTGCTTCGCGCGGTGCGGGCGGTGTCGGCGACCGGAGCTCCCGTCGTCGTCATGGGCTCGTGGAACCCCATCGAGAAGTACGGGCCAGCCAGGTTCGCCGCAGACCTGAAGGCAGCTGGTGGGTCTGGTGCCATCACCCCCGACCTGATCCCGGAAGAAGCCGGTCCCTGGATCGCCGCGGCGCTCGAGCACGACCTGGACCCCGTTTTTCTCGTCGCCCCCTCCTCGACCGAGGAGCGCATTGCCGTCGTCGCGGGGACCAACCGGGGCTTCGTGTACGCGATGTCCACGATGGGAGTCACCGGCGCACGCGACCAGGTCGGCACCCGCGCACAGGAGCTGGTGGCCAGGGTCCGGGCGCACACGGCACTGCCCGTCTGTGTCGGGCTGGGTGTCAGTACGCGCGACCAGGCGACGCAGGTGGCGGCGTTCGCCGACGGCGTCATCGTGGGGTCAGCGCTTGTTCGGGCGCTTCGGGACGGCGGCGTCGAGGCCGTTAAAGACATCACTGCCGAGCTTGCGGAAGGGGTACGCCGGTGATGCGCGCGTATATCCCCAGCCCGTCGCGCGGTGTGTTCCACCTCGGACCGTTCCCGATCCGCGTCTACGCCCTGTGCATCATCCTGGGCGTCCTCGCGGCCGCCACGATCGGTGACCGCAGGTGGGTCGCGCGTGGTGGGCGAAAGGGCACGGTCTGGGACGTCGCCGGCATCGCGGTACCCAGTGGCCTCATCGGCGCCCGGATCTACCACGTGGTCACCAGCCCGGCGGCCTACTTCGGCAAGGGCGGACACCTTGTCGATGTCCTCTACATCTGGCACGGCGGGATCGGCATTCCCGGAGGCATCGCCGGCGGCTTCCTCGGCGGGTACCTCGTCTGCAGGCGGCGGGGGATCCGCGCAGGGGCGTTCGCGGACGCGATCGCTCCTGGTGTCGCGGTGGGCCAGGCCATCGGCCGGTTCGGCAACTACTTCAACCAGGAGCTGTTCGGCCGCCCGACCCACCTGCCCTGGGGGCTGACCGTCAATCCGGACAACCCCGATGCCGTCGCTGGCGCGCAGGCCTACCACCCCACGTTCCTCTACGAGTCGCTGTGGGACCTCGGTGTCGCCGGTCTGGTGGTCTGGGCGGACCGTCGCTGGCGGCTGGGACGAGGGCGGGCGTTCGCCCTCTACCTGGCGGCCTACACCACCGGCCGGCTCTGGATCGAGGCGCTGCGCATCGACCACGCGGCCACCCTGTTCGGCATCCGCCTCAACGACTACGTCTCGGCGTTGGTCCTCATCGCCTCACTCACCTACCTGGTCGCACGGAGGGGTCAGCCGCGCGAGGAGGTCGTCCAGCAGCCGCACGAGAGCCTCGACGTACCCTCGACGCCATGACGTCAGACACCGCCGCCAGCCGGCCGACGGGGGAACACCACCACGACCACCGTGACGTCACCGGGGGCTGGCTACGTCCGGCCGTCTTCGGCTTCACCGACGGGTTGATCAGCAACACGTCCCTGATTGCAGGAGTCGCCGGGGGTGGAGTCCACCAGCACGCGATCATCCTCACCGGCCTCGCCGGCCTCGCCGCGGGCGCGTTCTCCATGGCGACCGGCGAGTACGTGTCCGTCGCCTCCCAGTCGGAACTGACCCGCGCGGAGATCGACATCGAAAAGGCGGAGCTGGCGCGGGTCCCGCAGGCCGAGGAGGCAGAGCTCGCCGCCATCTACGTGAGCCGGGGGGTCGACGAGGCGACGGCTCAGGAGGTAGCCCGTCAGCTCTCACGCGACCCCGAGCAGGCATGGCGGGCCCACGCCCGCGAGGAGCTCGGGGTCGACCCTGACGACCTCCCGTCACCGTGGACGGCCGCGTGGTCCTCACTCACCTCGTTCGCGCTCGGTGCCGTCGTCCCCTTGCTGCCGTACCTGCTGGGGGCGACGACGCTGCTCGTCCCCGTGCTCCTGGCGGTGGTCGCGCTGTTCACGGCCGGTGCGGCAGTCAGCCGGTTCACCAACCGCTCCGCCGTCTACAGCGGCAGCCGCCAGCTCATCCTGGGTGGTCTGGCGGCTGCCCTTACTTACGGCGTCGGCGCGGCCGTCGGCGCGGGGGTCTGACGCCCTCGTGTAACCTGTTCGACATCTGCAGCAGGGCCAGTGACGTCCCGGGTGAGCAGTCAGCACGGTCGACCACCCCGACGGAAAGGCCAGCAGTGAGCCTGTCGCGCACCCCCTGGATTCCCGACGCCCAAGGCCTCTACGATCCCGCGCACGAGCACGACGCGTGCGGCGTGGCGTTCGTCGCCGACGTCGCGGGACGCGTAGCTCACGACACGGTCGAGCAGGGTCTGACGGCGCTGCGCAACCTCGAGCACCGCGGCGCGTCGGGGAGCGAACCGGACTCTGGCGACGGCGCGGGAATCCTGGTCCAGGTCCCTGATGCCTTTCTGCGGTCCGTGGCCCCGGTGGAGCTGCCCCCCGCCGGCCACTACGCCGTCGGCATTGCCTTCCTGCCGACCAGTCCGCGAGCCGCGGTCGACGCCCAGCTCGCCGTCGAGCGCATCGCCGGCGAGGAGGGGTTGGCTGTGCTGTGCTGGCGTGAGCTGCCTGTGCGGCCGGCCGAGGCGGGTGTCGGGCCCACGGCGCGCTCCACGATGCCGGTGTTGCGACAGGTGTTCCTCGTCCCGGCGGCTGGGGACCTCTCGCCGTACGCCCTGGAACGGCGCGCCTACGTGACCCGCAAGAGGTGCGAGCACGAGGCCGACATCTACTTCCCGTCCCTGTCCACCCGGACGCTGGTCTACAAGGGCATGCTCACGACCGGGCAGCTGCAGCCGTTTTTCCCGGACCTGTCAGACCCGCTATTCGCCAGCGCCATCGCCCTGGTCCACAGCAGGTTCTCGACCAACACCTTCCCGAGCTGGCGCCTGGCGCATCCCTACCGGTATATCGCGCACAACGGCGAGATCAACACCGTGCGCGGCAACCGAAACTGGATGCGGGCCCGTGAGGCTCTGCTGCGAGGGCCCGACGAGCTGCCCGACGACCTCAGCCGGCTGTTCCCGATCTGCACCCCGGGAGCGTCGGACAGCGCCAGCTTCGACGAGGTACTGGAGCTGCTGCACATGGCGGGCCGGTCTCTGCCGCACGCGGTGCTGATGATGGTCCCCGAGGCCTGGGAGAATGCTGCGGACATGCCCGCGGACCGCCGCGCCTTCTACCAGTTCCACGCGGCGCTGATGGAGCCCTGGGACGGCCCGGCGTGTGTCACGTTCACCGACGGAACGCTGATCGGTGCGGTCCTGGACCGCAATGGGCTGCGCCCGTCCCGGTGGTGGCAGACGGCGGACGGCAGGGTGATCCTCTCGAGCGAGGTCGGCGTCCTCGACATCCCGGCCGACCAGGTCGTGCGTAAGGGCCGCCTGCAGCCCGGGAAGATGTTCCTCGTCGACACCGCTCAGGGCCGCATCGTCGACGATGAGGAGGTCAAGTCGGAGCTGGCCGCCCAGCATCCCTACGGCGACTGGCTGCACGCCGGCCTGATGCACCTCGACGAGCTGCCGGACCGCGAGCACGTCGTGTACTCCCACGAGTCGGTACTGCGCCGCCAGCTCACGTTCGGCTACACCGAGGAGGAGCTGCGGCTCCTGCTGGCCCCGATGGCGGCGGCCGGCGCCGAGCCCATCGGTTCGATGGGCACCGACACCCCGGTCGCGGTCCTGTCCGAGCGGCCCCGGTTGCTCTTCGACTACTTCAGCCAGCTCTTCGCGCAGGTCACCAACCCACCGCTGGACGCCATCCGCGAGGAGCTGGTCACCAGCCTCGCAGGCAGCATCGGGCCGGAGCAGAACCTGCTCGAGCCGACGGCCGCGTCGTGCCGGCAGATCGTCGTCCCCTTCCCGGTGATCGACAACGACGACCTCGCCAAGATCCTGCACATCAACGAGGACGGCAACCTGCCGGGGTTCTCCACCGTTACGGTGCACGGGCTCTATCCGGTGAACGGCGGGGGAGAGGCTCTGCGCGACGCACTCGACCGCGTCCGGCGGGAGGTGTCGGCTGCCATCGCCGCCGGTGCACGGATCATCGTGCTGTCCGACCGCGACTCGACGTCGCACATGGCCCCCATTCCCTCGCTCCTGCTCACGAGCGCGGTGCACCACCACCTGATCCGCGAGAAGACGCGGACCCGGGTCGGACTGATCGTGGAGGCCGGCGACGCCCGGGAGGTGCATCACGTCGCCCTGCTGATCGGTTACGGCGCGGCCGCCGTCAATCCCTACCTGGGGTTCGAGACGATCGAGGCACTCGTTGCCGGCGACGCCCTGCCGGGGATCGCCCCGGAGGCCGCCCTCCGCCACTACGTCAAGGCGCTAGGCAAGGGTGTGCTGAAGGTCATGTCCAAGATGGGGATCAGCACGATCGCGTCGTACACGGGGGCGCAGGTCTTCGAGGCGCTCGGCCTGTCCCAGGACCTGGTTGACGAGTACTTCACCGGAACCACCAGCCGGCTGGGCGGGGTCGGGCTCGACGTGCTCGCGGAAGAGGTAGCGGCCCGGCACCGGGCCGCCTACCCGGCCAACGCCGCGGAGCGCGCCCACCGCACGCTCGACGTCGGCGGCGAGTACCAGTGGCGGCGCGAGGGCGAGCTCCACCTGTTCAACCCGGAGACAGTCTTCACCCTCCAACACTCGACCCGGACCCAGCAGTACGACGTCTTCCAGAAATACACGGCGGCCGTCGACGAGCTGTCGGCGCGGGCCGGCACGCTGCGGGGTCTGTTCTGCCTGCGGGAGGGACTGCGCCCGCCGGTCCCCGTTGACGAGGTCGAGCCGGTCAGCGAGATCGTCAAACGCTTCAACACCGGCGCGATGTCCTACGGTTCGATCTCGGCCGAGGCGCACGAGACCCTGGCCATCGCCATGAACTCCCTGGGTGCCCGGTCCAACACCGGCGAGGGCGGCGAAGACTCAGACCGGCTGCACGACGTGCGGCGGCGCAGTGCCATCAAACAGGTGGCGAGCGGTCGGTTCGGCGTGACCAGTGAGTACCTGGTCAACGCCAGTGACCTGCAGATCAAGATGGCCCAGGGTGCCAAGCCCGGGGAGGGTGGCCAGCTGCCTGGGCACAAGGTTTACCCCTGGATCGCGCGGACCCGTTACTCCACCCCTGGCGTGGGGTTGATCTCGCCGCCCCCGCACCACGACATCTACTCGATCGAGGACCTCGCCCAGCTGATCCACGACCTCAAGAACGCCAACCGGAACGCCCGGATCCACGTCAAGCTCGTCGCCGAGGTGGGTGTGGGCACGGTGGCGGCCGGGGTCAGCAAGGCGCACGCCGATGTGGTGCTGATCTCCGGCCACGACGGCGGGACCGGAGCCTCACCGCTGACCTCGCTCAAACACGCCGGGGCCCCGTGGGAGCTCGGCCTCGCCGAGACGCAGCAGACCCTGCTGCTCAACGGGCTCCGGGACCGGATCACCGTGCAGGTGGACGGGCAGCTCAAGACCGGGCGTGATGTCGTCATCGCCGCGCTGCTCGGCGCGGAGGAATACGGGTTCGCGACCGCGCCGCTGGTGGTCAGCGGCTGCATCATGATGCGCGTCTGCCACCTCGACACCTGCCCCGTCGGCGTCGCCACGCAGAACCCGGTGCTGCGCGCGAAGTTCTCCGGCAAGCCGGAGTTCGTCGTGACGTTCTTCGAGTACATCGCCCAGGAGGTCCGCGAGCACCTCGCCCGCCTCGGCTTCCGGACTCTGGAGGAGGCAATCGGTCACGCCGAGGTGCTCGACACGCTGCCGGCCGTCGAGCACTGGAAGGCAGCCGGGCTCGACCTTTCACCGGTCCTGCACGTCCCCGACCTCGAGGCCGGCACCTCGCTCACCCGGACCACGGGCCAGGACCACGGGCTTGACCAGGCGCTCGACAACACCCTGATCCAGCTCTGCGACGGGGCGCTGTCCGACGCGACGCCGGTCCGGCTCGAGCTGCCCGTGCGCAATGTCAACCGCACTGTCGGCACGATGCTCGGCGCGGAGGTCACCCGGCGCCACGGCGGCGTGGGGCTGCCCGACGGGACGATCGACATCACGTTCACCGGGTCGGCCGGCCAGTCCTTCGGTGCCTTCCTGCCGCGCGGCATCACCCTGCGACTGCAGGGCGACGCCAACGACTACGTGGCCAAGGGCCTGTCGGGCGGGCGGGTCGTCGTGCGCCCCGACCTCGGCGCGACCTTCGTGGCCCAGGACAACGTGATCGCGGGCAATGTCCTGCTCTACGGTGCGACGGCGGGCGCGCTGTTCGTGCGCGGGATCGTCGGCGAGCGCTTCGCGGTCCGCAACTCGGGAGCCACGGCCGTCGTCGAGGGCGTGGGAGACCACGCCTGCGAGTACATGACCGGTGGGCGCGTCGCCATCCTGGGCCGCACCGGGCGCAACCTGGCTGCCGGGATGAGCGGAGGCACTGCCTACGTGTTCGACCTGGACCCGGTCAAGGTCAATCCCGAAATGGTCGACCTCGAGTCCCTCGACGACGGCGACATCGAGACCCTGCGCCGGATGCTGTCCGAGCACGCCGCGGCAACCGGGTCGCCGGTCGCGGAGGGCCTGCTCGCGGAACCGGCCTACGAGCGCTTCACCAAGGTGATGCCCCGCGACTACAAGAAGGTGCTGCTCGCCATGGACCAGGTCAAGCAGAGCGGGGTCCCCGTCGACGAGGCCGTCATGGCCGCGAGCAGAGGCTGACGGCGATGGCGGACCCCACCGGCTTCCTCAAGCACGGCCGCGAGCTCCCCGCCCGGCGCCCCGTGGACGTCCGCATCCGCGACTGGCAGGAGGTGTACCTCGAGTTCGACCAGGCGGTCCTCCATGACCAGGCCGGTCGGTGCATGGACTGCGGCATCCCGTTCTGCCACAACGGATGCCCCCTCGGGAACCTGATCCCCGAGTGGAACGACCTGGCGTGGAAAGAGGACTGGCGGGCGGCGCTGGAGCGACTGCACGCGACCAACAACTTCCCCGAGTTCACCGGACGGCTCTGCCCGGCGCCCTGCGAAGCCGCCTGCGTGCTCGGGATCAACTCCGACGCCGTCACCATCAAGCAGGTCGAGGTCTCGATCATCGACCGGGCCTTCGAGGAGGGCTGGGTCCTCCCGCAGCTCGCGCGAACGGCCTCGGGCCGCCGGGTCGCCGTCGTGGGCTCCGGTCCGGCTGGGCTCGCGGCGGCGGCGCAGCTCAACCAGGCGGGCCACGCGGTCACGGTCTTCGAGCGCAGCGACCGCGTGGGCGGCCTGCTCATGTACGGCATCCCCAACATGAAGCTCGACAAGGAGACCGTCGTTTTGCGCCGCATCAAGTTGCTCGAAGACGAAGGCGTGAAATTCCTCTGCAATACCGAGGTCGGGAAGAACTATCCAGCGGAGAAGCTGCGGAAGGAATTCGACGCCACCGTCATCTGCACCGGCGCGACCAAGCCGCGGGATCTGCCGATCGC
>JALYIZ010000078.1:0-2002 GCA_030775505.1 Actinomycetota bacterium
GTCCCGGACCTCGTCGCCCGGGCCGAGGCCGGCGAGGCCCGTGCCGTCGGTCGCCTGATCAGCCTGGTGGAGGACGGCTCGCCTGCCCTGCGCCAGGTGATGGCCCTGCTCGCCCCGCGATCCGGGCACGCGCGCGTCGTGGGGCTGACCGGGTCTCCTGGCGTGGGCAAGTCCACGTCGACGAACGCTCTCGTCGCCGCCTACCGCGCCCTTGGTCAGCGGGTCGGGGTCCTGGCCGTCGACCCTTCCTCTCCGTTCTCGGGCGGTGCGCTGCTCGGTGACCGGGTGCGGATGCAGGACCACGCCACCGACGACGGCGTTTTCATCCGGTCGATGGCCAGCCGGGGGCACCTCGGTGGCCTGTCCTGGTCCACGCCTCAGGCTCTGCGGGTGCTGTCGGCCGCTGGTTTCGACGTCGTGCTCATCGAGACCGTCGGGGTCGGGCAGGCCGAGGTGGAGATTGCCGGCCTCGCCGACACCACGCTGGTGCTGCTCGCCCCGGGCATGGGCGACGGCATCCAGGCCGCCAAGGCCGGGATCCTCGAGGTCGCTGACATCTTCGTGGTCAACAAGGCCGATCGCGAGGGTGCCGACACCGTGGTGCGGGACCTCCGCTACATGCTGTCGCTCGGCGACCGGCGCACTGACGACGGCTGGCGCGTGCCGATCCTCAAGACGATCGCCGCCCGAGGTGAAGGTGCGCAGGAGGTCGTCGAGTCCATAGAGCGCCACATTCATTGGATGAACGCCAACGGTGAGCTGGACCGCAGACGGCGCCGGCGGGCCGCTGAGGAGGTCCAGTCGATCGCCCTGACCGCGCTGCGGGACCGGATCGGCGACCTCCGCGACGGGGACACCCTCGACCGCCTTGCGCGCGAGGTCGTCGAGGGCCGGACCGACCCTTACTCCGCCGCTGAAGACCTCGTCGCGGCGGTGACCTCGAGCAGGGACTCAGAGCGTCGCTCCTCCTCGTAGGCCTCGCGGCCGCCCCGCACGCCGAAGAGCCGCTTGGTCAGGACCAGGTAGGCGACGGCGGCGACGTTGACGACGAAGGCACCCAGCCGCAGCGCGGTCACCTTGTGGGTGAGCTCGTACACCTCCAGCGGCAGGAACCCCGATGTCCCGACGGCCGCGACGTACTCGCCCCAGCGCTTGAGCAGGTACAAGCCGACGGCCTCGGTCAGCTGCAGCGCGGCGTAGGCGAGCAGTCCGATGGCGATCAGCTGCAGGGTGTGGGGCCGGCTGGCGAGCAGGTGACGGATCCTCTCGACGGTCGGACTGGCGTCGAGGTCGTAGTTGAAGACGTCCGCCAGCGGCTTGGCTGCCGGGAGCGCCCGGTCGAAGGTCTGCCGCAGCGAGGTCTCCGAGTGCTGGAACCGCAGGACCCCGTAGGCGAGCACCAGGAGCAGCACCCCGCGGATCCCCCGCTCGGCCGCGAGAAGTCGCAGGATCGTGGCATCCCGCAAGGCCTGGCCGCGCAACACGAGCGGCGCCTCATCGGCAGGCCCCGACATCACGGCCTCACCCGGCACGAAGTCCCCACAACGCAGGCACCGCCAGGCTTCGCCTGCCGGGGTGTCCACGTGCAGCCGGTCGCGGAGCACCGCCTCGTCGGGGCGGTACGTCAGATGTCCCTTTCGCGCACAGGCACGCAGGCTCCAGTCCACGCGACCACGCTAGTGGCGGTGAGCGGGATGTAGCCCGGGCGGCAGCGCGAGGGCCCGCGCCCCCCTCCGTTGAAAGGGGTAGGTCGACGGACCCGCCGACCGTGGTGAGGTCGCCCGCGAGGGGGCCTGAAGGGAGTGCTCCGGTGAAGATCCGACTTCTTGCCGCAACCGCCATCCTTGGCTCGCTGGGCGCCTTCGCTGCCGTTGCAGGTCCCGCCTCGGCTGCCAGCGTGTGCGTCCACGCCACCGTCTCGGTGTCGACGGTCTCGCAGAGTGTGGACAAGTGCGTGCCGTAACCCGTCGCGCATGACGGAGGGCCCGGCCGGCTGGCCGGG
>JALYIZ010000078.1:2012-9983 GCA_030775505.1 Actinomycetota bacterium
GGCCGGGCCCTCCGTCATGTCCGCCCATTAGGCTCGCCCGTGCGCGGGCCAGCCGATAGCCGTGGTCCGTGCGGACCTGGAGGACATGTGACGCCCGAGGACATCAGCACCGGACGCGAACGCTGGCAGCGTCGTTTCGACGCGTCACGGCTGCGGGAGGCGGACTTCACCACCCTGTCCGGTACCGAGGTCGCCGCCGTCTATGGGCCGCGTCCGGGGGACACCTACGAGGGGTTCGACCGCATCGGGTGGCCGGGGGAGTACCCGTTCACGCGCGGGCTGCACGCCTCCGGCTACCGGGGCCGGGAGTGGACGATCAGGCAGTTCGCCGGCTTCGGCAACGCCCGGCAGACCAACGAGCGCTACAAGATGATCCTCGCCGAGGGCGGTGGCGGGCTGTCCGTCGCCTTCGACATGCCGACCCTGATGGGCCGGGACTCCGACGACCCCCGCGCCCTGGGCGAGGTCGGTCACTGCGGGGTCGCCATCGACTCAGCTACGGACATGGACGTGCTGTTCGCTGGCATCCCCTTGGCCGACGTGACCACCTCGATGACGATCAGCGGTCCGGCGGTGCCCGTCTTCTGCATGTACCTGGTCGCGGCGGAGCGGCAAGGCGTCGACCTCGGCGTGCTCAACGGGACGCTGCAGACCGACATCTTCAAGGAGTACATCGCGCAGAAGGAGTGGCTGTTCCCGCCTGAGCCGCACCTGCGGCTCATCGGCGACCTCATGGAGTACTGCGCGCAGCACATCCCTGCCTACAAGCCGATCAGCGTCTCCGGGTACCACATCCGCGAGGCGGGCTCGACGGCCGCGCAGGAGCTGGCCTTCACGCTGGCGGACGGGTTTGCCTACGTCGAGCTCGGGCTCGCGCGCGGGTTGGACATCGAGACGTTCGCACCAGGCCTGTCGTTCTTCTTCGACGCCCACATCGACTTCTTCGAGGAGATCGCCAAGTTCCGCGCCGCCCGGCGGATCTGGGCGCGCTGGCTCCGGGACACCTACGGGGCGAAGACCGACAAGGCGCAGTGGCTGCGCTTCCACACCCAGACGGCAGGCGTGTCGCTCACCGCCCAGCAGCCCGACAACAACATCGTGCGCACGGCCATCGAGGCGCTGGCGGCCGTACTGGGCGGGACCAACAGCCTGCACACCAATGCTCTCGACGAGGTCCTGGCGCTGCCGTCCGCCAAGGCCGCCCAGATCGCCCTGCGTACCCAGCAGGTGATCGCCGAGGAGACAGGTGTCGCCAACGTCGCCGACCCGCTGGGCGGCTCCTGGTACGTCGAGCAGTTGACCGACGCGATCGAGGAGGAGGCGGAGGCCGTGTTCGCCACGATTCGCGACATGGGCAGCGACGGGACGATGACGTCCGGGATCCTGCGCGGTATCGAGGACGGCTGGTTCATGGCCGAGATCGCTGAGGCGGCCTTCCAGTACCAGGTGGCCGTCGAGAAGGGAGACAAGCGCGTCGTCGGGGTCAACGTCCTGACCGGTGGGGTGGACGAGCCGCTCGAGATCCTTCGTGTGTCGCACGAGGTGGAGCGGGACCAGGTGCAGGTCCTCGCGAACCGCCGGGCCGAGCGGGACGAGGGCCTTGTGCAAGCCCGCCTCGACGCCCTCGTCGCGGTAGCCCGCACTTCAGGGAACACCATCCCGGCGATGCTCGAGGCCATCCGTGCCGAGGCGACGCTCGGCGAGGTGTGCGGTGCGCTCAAAGATGAGTGGGGCAGCTACACCGAGCCCGCGAGGTTCTAGTCGTGCGACCCACCGACCTGTCGATCGCCGGCGCCGTCGACCTGTCCACGCTCCGGCCGCCGCCGGCTTCGGCAGCCGCCACGACGTCAACCTCTCCGTACGTGCTCGACGTCAGCGAGGCGACGTTCGAGACCGAGGTGCTGCACCGGTCCATGTCGGTGCCGGTCCTCATCGACTTCTGGGCTGCCTGGTGCGGACCCTGCAAGCAGCTTTCCCCGGTCCTGGAGCGCCTCGCGGCGGCGGACGGTGGGACCTGGGTGCTCGCGAAGGTCGACGTGGACGCCAACCAGCAGCTGGCCGGGCAGCTGCAGATCCAGAGCATCCCGACGGTCCTGCTCGCGATCGGCGGGCGGCTGATGCAGGGTTTCGCGGGTGCCCTGCCGGAGCGCGACGTGCGTGCCTTCCTCGACCAGGTGCTGGCGGCGGCGGCCAAGGCCGGGCTGTCCGGCGACGCGTCAGCGGAGACAGGGGCCGAGGAGCCCGGCCCGCCGGTGGACCCGGAGCTGCTCGAGGCCGAGGAGGCGCTCGAACGCGGTGACTACGCCGCGGCCACAGCGGCCTACGACGCACTCCTGTCCCGCAAGCCCGGCGATGAGCTCGCGACCGCGGGACGTGCCTCCGTCGCGTTGTTTGCCCGCATCGATGCTGTCGACCCCGAGCAGGTCTTGAGCCGCGCGGCTGCCGCACCAGGAGACCTTGCGGCCCAGCTCGCCGCTGCCGACGTCGAGGTGGTCAGGGACCTCGTTGACGACGCCGTCCGGAGGCTTGTCGCCCTCGTGCGCGTCACCGCGGACGCCGACCGCGAGCTGGTCCGGACCCGACTGCTGGAGCTGCTGTCGGTCCTGGATCCGGCCGACCCGCGGGTGCTCGCCGGTCGGCGCGCCCTGGCCAACGCCCTGTTCTGACTAGTCCACCAGCGAGGCGTAGACAAGCTGCCGGAGCTCGGTACGCACCGGATAGGTGCTCGAGGGCAGCAGCTGGGTGAAGAAGTGCGCGGTGAGCTCCTCGACCGGGTCGACGAAGAAGGCAGTGCTCGCCGCCCCTCCCCACGTGAACTCCCCGGGCGAACCCGGCAGGCGGGCGGCCACCGGGTCGAGCAGGACGCCGAACCCGAGGCCGAAGCCCAGGCCCTCGTAGCCGACCTCGGCGAACTGCCCCCGAGCCAGCGCCGCAAGCGTGGCTCCGCCCGGCAGGTGGTTGCGGGTCATGAAGGCCAACGTGCGGGGCGCGAGGACCCGCGTGTCGCCGAGTCGACCCCCGCCGGCCAGCATTGCTGTGAAGCGCGCGTAGTCCCCGGCTGTGGAGATCAGGCCGCCGCCACCGCCGAGGTACGACGGGGGGTGCAGCGCCCCTTTGCCGATGGCGTCGTAGCGCAGGGCCTTGCCGGTGCCCGGCTCCGGCACGTACAGGGCGGCCAGCCGTTCGGCGTCCGCGCCATCCACCCACCAACGCGTGTCGTGCATGCCCAGGGGGCCCAGGACCCGGCTGCGGAAGACCTCGTCGAGCGACGTACCGGTAATGACCTCGAGGACCCGACCGAGGACGTCCGTGGCCACTGAGTAGTTCCAGGCCGTGCCGGGTTCGAACAACAAGGGCAGCGAGGCCCACAGGTCGCACAGGCCCGCCAGGTCGAGCCCTGGCGGCTGCGCGAAGTCCGAACCGGCCTCCCGGTACATCTCGTCGAGCATGCTCGAGCGGGTGAAGCCGTAGGTCAGCCCGGCGGTGTGGCTGAGCAGGTGCCACATCCGGATCGGCTCCGTCGCTGGAGAGGTCTTCGGCGCCCCGAGCGTGCCGCCGCGGAAGATGCGCATGTCCGCGAACGCCGGCAGATAGCGGCTCACCTCGTCGTTGAGGCCGAACGCACCCTCCTCGTGCAGGGTCATGGCGGCGACTGCGGTGACAGGTTTGGTCATCGAGTAGATGCGCCACAGCGTGTCGGAGGTCACGGGCAGCCCGGCCTCGACGTCGCGCAGGCCGTACACGGAGCTGTGTACGAGCTGCCCGCGTCGGGTGACCAGCACCTGCCAGCCCGGCAGCCGCCCATCGTCGACGTAGCGGGCGAAGTGGCGGTCCAGCCTGGCGATACGCGCCCCGTCGACTCCCACCTCGGCCGGGTCCTTGTCCACCGTCAGCTCCGCAGTCAGCATGAGGGCGACCCTATCCGCGCTCGTGCGTCCCCGACAGCTGCGCCCGGTGTGACCAGGCCCAGTCGAGGGCGGAGACTGAGAACACCAGCGTGAGTGCGTTGACGGCCAGCTCGACCAGGCCGCCGGACCCTCTGGTGTAGATGCCGTGCTGAAGGTCGTAGAGGACATCCATCGCCAGCAGGTAGAGACCGGCTCCGCCGGCTACGAGCAGCCACAGCAGAGCCGCCGGTCGGCGCAGCCGCAGGGACCGCCACGCGAGCAGACAGCTCAGCGCGAGCCACGTGTCAGCGAGCAGAAAAGCGTTCTCGAACTCGACGTAGGCGCTACCGGTACCAGTCGCGACCCAGGACCGGTGCCCGTACCAGGCCGCCCAGTAGCCGGCGTCCACCGCCACGGCTGCACCCAGCATGCGGCGGACGCCCCGCTCGCCGAGCCAGCCACTCAGGGCCATCGCCGCCCTCCTGCAGGGAAAGGGTGCCCGCTGCCGAAGCCAGCGTCATGGTGCGGGCGACAGTACTTGCTGCCGCGGCAGTGCTGGCACTCGGGCTCACGCCAGCGGCAGGTGCGCGGACCGCCCCGGCGCCCACCCCGGCGGCCCTGCACCGGGCCGGCAGCTGGCTGGTCGACGGCCAGGGTCGTGTCGTGATCCTCCACGGCGTGAACGCCGTCTGGAAGCGGGCTCCCTACCTCCCCCCGGCGACCCCGGGTGGCTTCACGGCCCGCGACGCCGACTGGATCGCCGCTCAGGGCTTCAACACGGTGCGACTCGGCGTGCTGTTCGCCGGTGTCATGCCGCGGCCGGGCTACGTCGACCCCCACTACCTCGAGGGCGTCACCCGGCTCGTCCGCGTGTTGGCGGCGCGCCGCATCTGGGTCCTCCTCGACTTCCACCAGGACCTCTACAGCGAGCGGTTCTCGGGCGAGGGCTTTCCGGACTGGGCCGTGCACGACGACGGTGTGCCCCACGCGGTCGATGCCGGCTTTCCCGGCAACTACTTCCTGCCCGCCACGATGCGCGCCTTCGACAACTTCTGGGCCAACACCGCCGGCGTGCAGGAGCGCTACGCGGCTGCCTGGGCCGCCGTGGCCAGGCACGTGCGGGACGAGCCCTACGTGCTCGGCTACGACGTCATGAACGAGCCGTGGCCAGGCGTCGCCTGGCCGTCGTGCGCCAACCCGCTCGGGTGCCCGGTCTTCGACGCCCGCTCGCTGCAGCCGCTCTACGACAGGGTCGCAGTGGCGATCCGGTCGGTGGACCGGCGACACCTCGTCTACGTCGAGCCCAACGTCCTCTACAACGACGGCGCGCGCACGGGACTGGGCTCGCTCGGCAGCCTCGGCGACCAGCAACTGGACCTGTCGTTCCACCAGTACTGCACCACCGCGGGGCTCACTCACTCGCACGGAGGCAAGGCCGGCCCTGACTGCGGTCCTCAGGGCGACCTGGTGTTCGCCAACGCGGCCGCGGACGCCTCGCGACTGCCGGCCGCGCCTCTGCTGACGGAGTTCGGAGCCAGCGACGACCTGCCCGACATCGCCCGCGTCGTGACCGGGGCGGACACCCACCTGATGGGCTGGCAGTACTGGCACTACAAGGAGTGGGCCGACCCGACAACCGAGAGCCAGGGCTCCGGCGGACAGGGCCTGTTCACCGACGATCGCAGCCTGGCCACCGTGAAGCCGGCCAAGGCGGACGTGCTCGTCCGGCCCTATGCCCGGGCGGTGGCGGGGATACCGACGAGCATGGGCTTCGACCCTTCGACCCGGCGCTTCACGCTGACCTACCAGGCGCACCCGGAGGCAGGCGTCACCGAGGTGGTGCTGCCGCGCCGGCAGTACCCCCACTCCTACCGCGTCACCGTGTCGGGCGCCTCGGTCGTTTCGGCCAACGGTGCCGGTGTCCTGCTGCTGCGGGCGGCCGCCAGCGGGCAGGTGACCCTGGCGGTCAGCCCGCCGTAGGTGCTGCGGCCGTCAGCCACACGGTGGCCAGCGGGGGGACCCGCAGCACGGTCGAGGCCGGTTGGCCGTGCCAGCCCTGCGCGTCGGCGTGCACGGAGCCCAGGTTGCCGACCCCGCTGCCGGCGTAGGTCTCCGCGTCGGTGTTGAGCACCTCGCGCCACTCGCCGGCCCACGGCAGGCCCAGCCGGTAGCCCTCGTGGGGGATCCCCGCGAAGTTGGCGATGCAGGCGAGTGCCGACCCGTCGGCCGCGCGCCGCAGGAATGAGAACACGTTGCCGCTGGCGTCGTTGGCGTCGATCCACGCGAAGCCCGCCGACTCGGTGTCCAGCGACCACAGTGCGGCCGTCCGCCGGTACACCTCGTTGAGATCCTTCACCAGTAGGGCGACACCGCGGTGGTCCGGCAGGTCCAGCAGCCACCAGTCGAGGGAGCGCTGCTCGCTCCACTCCGACTGCTGGCCGAACTCACAGCCCATGAACAGCAGCTGCTTGCCGGGGTGGGCCCACATGAAGGCGAGATAGGCACGCAGGTTGGCCAGCTGCTGCCAGCGGTCGCCGGGCATCTTCCCTATCAGCGACCCCTTGCCGTGCACCACCTCGTCGTGGCTGATGGGAAGGACGTAGTTCTCGGAGTAGGCGTACACCATCGAGAACGTCATCTGGTGGTGATGATGGCCCCGGTGAACCGGTTCCCGCGCGATGTAGTCGAGGGAGTCGTGCATCCAGCCCATGTTCCACTTGAAGCCGAAGCCGAGGCCGCCCAGGTGGGTCGGCCGCGAGACTCCCGGCCACGCGGTGGACTCTTCGGCAATGGTGACGATCCCCGGCACGCGCTGGTAGACGACGGCGTTCATCTCCTGCAGGAACGCCACGGCATCGAGGTTCTCCCGGCCGCCGTGGACGTTCGGCAGCCATTCGCCGTCCTTGCGCGAGTAGTCGAGGTAGAGCATCGACGCGACCGCGTCGACGCGCAGGCCGTCGACGTGCAGGACCTCCAGCCAGTAGAGGGCGTTGGCCACGAGGAAGTTGCGGACCTCACGGCGGCCGAAGTCGAAGACGAGCGTTCCCCAGTCCGGCTGCTCGCCGCGCCGTGGGTCGGCATGCTCGTACAGCGGTGTGCCGTCGAAGCGGGCAAGCGCCCAGTCGTCCTTGGGGAAGTGCGCAGGTACCCAGTCGACGATGACGCCGATGCCGGCCTGGTGCAGCCGGTCCACGAGATAGCGGAAGTCGTCGGGCGAGCCGAACCGCGCCGTCGGCGCGTAGTAGGAGGTCACCTGGTAGCCCCAGGAGCCGCCGAACGGGTGTTCGGCGACAGGCAGCAGCTCGACGTGGGTGTAGCCCAGCCACGTCACGTAGTCGACGAGCTGGTCGGCGAGCTCCCGATACGTGAGCCCCTGCCGCCACGAGCCGAGGTGGACCTCGTAGGTGCTCATCGGCTCCTGGTGCGGGCGCGACCGGGCGCGGCGGGCCAGCCACTGGTCGTCCTGCCACTCGTAGGTGGACTCCTCGACGACGCTGGCCGTGGACGGCGGCACCTCGGTCCGCCGGGCCATGGGGTCGGCCTTGTCCCGCCACTGGGAGTCCGCGCCGAGGACCGAGAACTTGTACCGGGTCCCTGCTGCAACGTCGGGGATGAACAGCTCCCAGACGCCGCTCGATCCCAACGAACGCATCGGGTGGCTGCGGCCGTCCCACCCGTTGAAGTCGCCGATCACCCGAACACCCTGGGCGTTGGGTGCCCACACCGCGAAGGACGTGCCGGTGACGACACCGACGGGTGTCTCGTAGCGACGCACGTGGGCGCCGAGGACGTGCCAGAGGTTCTCGTGCCGACCCTCACCGATGAGGTGGAGATCCACCTCGCCGAGGGTGGGCAACCAGCGGTAGGGATCGTCCGCCGGGTAGGTGTCGCCGAGGTAGGTGACCTCCAGCCGGTAGTCCGGCACCTCGCCGGCGGGCAGGTGCGCCTCCCAGATCCCGGCGTGGACATGCGTGAGCTCGATGCGCGTGCCCGCGACGAGCGCGACCACGCGCTCCGCGCCGGGCCGCAGGGCACGCAGGACGACGCCGTCGCCGACCGGGTGGGCACCCAGGAGGGCGTGGGG
>JALYIZ010000079.1 GCA_030775505.1 Actinomycetota bacterium
CCCCCGACCCGGCCGGGGTGCGACCGGCCCTGCGGGCAGCGCCGACAAAGGGCGCGAAGGCGTCGCGAAGGCTCGCGGCGTGACTGCTGCAGGTGTCGATTTCGTACGTCGAGCCGTCGAGCCCGAAAGACACCGTTTCCGTTCCCTCGACCTCCCCCTCGTGCAAGTCGCACACGAGTAGCACTTGGACCTTCTGCGCCATGTCGGCCCTTTCTCCGGATCGTTTCCCGCCGAAATCGGCAGGCCGCGGCCAGTATTGCTGAACCGAATAGCGAAAAGCAAATGAAAAGGTGTTTAACGAGGCCCGCGCCCATTTGCCCGGCAAACCCTCAGCGGGCGTCCTCAGGTCGTACCAGGGGAAACAGAATGGTGTCGCGGATCGGTGCGCCCGTGAGCAGCATGACCAGCCGGTCGATACCCATCCCCTGACCTCCCGTCGGCGGCATCCCGAACTCCAGCGCCCGCAGGAAGTCCTCGTCGAGGGCCATCGCCTCGGGGTCGCCGCCGGCCGCCTTGAGGGACTGCTCGACCAGACGCCGCCGCTGCTCGACCGGGTCGACGAGCTCGCTGTAACCGGTGGCGAGCTCGGTGCCAGCGACCACGAGGTCCCACGCCTCCGCCAGCCGCGGGTCGTCGCGATGGTTGCGGGCGAGGGGGCGGGCCGAGACCGGGTAGTCGCGCACGAAGGTGGGAGCGAGGAGGGTGCGTTCCACGAGCTTCTCGTAGAGCTCGAGGACCACCTCCCCGGCGTCCCAGCCAGGCTGGAGCGCGACGTCGTGTCGGGCGGCGAGGGCGGCGAGCACCTCGAGCGAGGTGCCAGGATCAACCGCCTCCCCCACGGCCTCAGCGACCAGGCCGTGAATTGTCGCCGTCCGCCACGGCTGCTCCAGGTCGACCTCGCCGCCGTTCCCATCGGGGACGACGGTGCGCCCGATCGTCTGCGCAGCGCTGAGGACAAGTTCCCGGGTGAGGCCGGCGACCGTGTCGTAGTCGCCGTAGGCCTCATAGAACTCGAGCATCGTGAACTCGGGGAAGTGGGTCCCGTCGATGCCCTCGTTGCGGAAGATCTTGCCGATCTCGAACACGCGGTCCACGCCACCGACCACCAGCCGCTTGAGGTGCAGCTCGAGGGCGATGCGCAGCGTGACGTCGAGGTTGAGCGCGTTGACGTGCGTGGCGAACGGCCGGGCCGCTGCCCCGCCGTGCACGACCTGAAGGACGGGCGTCTCGACCTCGACGAACCCCCTGTCCTGCAACGTCTGACGCACGGCCCGGACCACGGCGGCGCGGTCCTGGACCATCTGCCGGCTGGACGGGTTGACGACGAGGTCGAGGTAGCGCTGCCGAACCCGGCTCTCGGGGTCGGTGAGCCCCTTGTGCTTGTCGGGAAGCGGGCGCAGCGCCTTGGCCGTAAGCGTCCAGCCGGTGGCGAGGACGGACAGCTCTCCGCGCCGGCTGCTGATGACCTCGCCGGTGACTCCAACATGGTCACCCAGGTCGACATCGGACTTCCAGGCCGCCAGGCGGTCCTCTCCGACGCCATCGAGGCTGATCATGACCTGCAGGGTCGCGTCGCCCTCCTGGAGTGTGGCGAAGCAGAGCTTGCCACCGGTCCGGGACAACACCACGCGGCCGGTGACCCCGACCGTCTGGCCGGTGGCTGTGTCGACGGCGAGGCCCTCGTGGGCCTGCCGCACCTCGACGAGACTGGTCGTACGGGGGTAGCCGAGCGGGTAGGGCTGCTGGCCTGCGCCCAGCAGCCGGTCATACTTCTCCCGCCGTACGCGGACCTGTTCGGGCAGGGACGGCTCGCTGTCGGGCATCGCCAGAGGTTAGCCGCGCGGTCGCCGCCGACCGACTAGGGTCGCGCGCCGTGGACAACCGGCGGGCTCTGTCGTTCGGCACTGCTGCGGCTGCCTACGACCGGGGGCGGCCCGGCTATCCAGCCGACGCGTTGCGGTGGCTGCTTCCCGAGACCGCCAGCCGCGTGCTCGACCTCGGTGCCGGGACGGGAAAGCTCACGGCATCGCTGCTCGGGCTGGGTCTGCCGGGGCGGACCGTCGTGGCCGTCGAACCCGACCGCGACATGAGGGTGCTCGTGGACCCACGGGCCACAAGGCTCGGTGGGACGGCGGAGCGGATCCCGCTGGCGGAGGCGTCCGTGGACGCTGTTCTCGTCGGACAGGCGTTCCACTGGTTCGACCCCGTCGCCGCGCTGCCGGAGGTGGTTCGGGTACTCCGGCCCGGCGGAGTTCTCGGCCTGCTCTGGAACGTTCTCGACGACTCAGCCGAGTGGGTGGCCCGGCTCTGCGACCTCTGGCAGGCCGAGGACCGCAGCTCGCTCATGGCTGCGGGCAACGACGTTCCCTTCGACGGGCCGGCATCCGGACTGTCGGTTCCGGTCCGTCGGGTCTTCCGACATGAGACGCCCGTCGACAGACTGAGCATCCTCGATGTCGTGTCCTCGCGCAGCGTCATCATCCTGCTGCCCGAACAGGAGCGGGCATCGGTCTTGGCGAAGGCCGCCGCGCTGGTTCCGGCGCCCGCCAAGCTCCCTTACGTCTGCGACGCCTGGCGTGCGGTCCGGCGCTGATCCGTCCCCAGGCAGCGGGCGTCAGACCGTGATGTTCTTGTCGAAGATCAACCGCAGACCGATCAGCGTCAGGTCGGGCTCGTGGAGCGACACCGTCTCGCAGTGCTGGATCACCAAGCCGGCCAGCCCGCCCGTCGCGACCACGGTCGCCACCGTGTCCAGCTCGGAGAGGATCCGCCGCACCAGGCCGTCGACCTGGCCGGCGAACCCGTAGAGGATCCCGCTCTGCAGGCACTCCACGGTGTTCTTACCGATCACCGACCGTGGTGCGACCAGCTCGACCTTCCGCAGCTGCGCCGCTCTCGCCGCCAGCGCTTCAACCGAGATCTCGATCCCAGGCGCCAACGCGCCCCCGAGGAACTCCCCCTTGGCACTGATGACGTCGAGGTTGGTCGAGGTGCCGAAGTCGACGATCACGACCGGACCGCCGTAGAGGTGGTGCGCGGCGAGCGTGTTGACGACCCGGTCAGCCCCCACCTCCTTCGGGTTGTCGATGAGCAGGGGCACTCCTGTGCGGACCCCTGGCTCCACGATGACCGTGGGGAGGTCGTCGTAGTAGCGGGCCAGCATCGTGCGCATCTCCCGCAGCACCGCGGGGACGGTGGAGCACAGCGAGATGCCGGTGATTGGGACGTCATCGAGCAGTCCGCGGAAGGTGAGCATCAACTCGTCAGCGGTGCCGCGAGCGTCGGTCTTGACCCGCCAGGAGTGCTCGAGGCGATCCCCGTCGAACACGCCGAGCACCGTGTTGGTGTTGCCGATGTCGATGGCGAGCAGCATCAGGATCCCCCCTCCTCGACGACCAGGTCCACACCGATGTCCAGGACCGGAGCCGAGTGCGTGAGGGCCCCCACGGCGAGGTAGTCGACGCCGGTGGCCGCGACCTCGCCGGCGGAGGCAAGGGTCAGTCCCCCCGACGCCTCGGTGAGCACCCCCCGCTCCCGGCAGAGGGCAACGGCCTCGCGCAGCGTTTCCGGGGTCATGTTGTCCAGCAGGAGGAGATCCGCGCCGGCCTCGAGCACGGCCCGAACCTGCTCGACCGTGTCGCACTCCACCTCGACGGGCACCCCGGGGAACAGCCGGCGGACCGCCTCGAAGGCCTCGGCCACCCCGCCCGCGGCCAGCACGTGGTTGTCCTTGACCAGCGCGGCGTCGGACAGTCCCATCCGGTGGTTGACCCCACCTCCGCATCGCACCGCGTACTTCTCCAGCTCACGCAGTCCGGGGAGGGTCTTGCGGGTGTCCCTGACCTGCGCGCCGGTGCCTGCCAAGGCCTCAACCCAGGCACGGGTCAACGTCGCGACCCCGGACAGGTGACAGAGCAGGTTGAGCGCTGAACGCTCCGCGGTCAGTAGCGCACGCACCGGGCCCCGCATCTCGAGGACCGCCTGTCCGGCCTGGACAACGTCGCCGTCCTGGGCGAACTCGCGCGACGTCACGCCCGCCGCCGCCGCCTCGAAGACGGCAACGGCGACCGGCACTCCAGCGAGGACCCCGCTTCCGCGGGCCACGAGCAGTGCCGTTCCGACAGCGGTCGCCGGGACGGTGGCCACGCTGGTGACGTCGACGCCTCCGGCCAGGTCCTCCTCCAACGCCGCCTGGGCGACGCGCCACACCGCGGCGGGGTTGAGCCCGGCCCGCTGCAGAGCCACGACGGTGCCGGTGGAGGGCATCATGCGGGTGCGTCCACCGACCGGAACGACGTGCCGTCGCGGGTCGTGACCAGGTGCCCGCGCCACTGGTCGGCGGTACGGGGGTAGTCCTCACGCCAGTGGGCGCCGCGGGTCTCCTCCCGGCGCTCGGCCGCCGCGACGAGCGCCGTCGCTACGGCGTGCAGCCCGGTTGCCTCCCACGTGGCGGGGGAGGGGTAACGCGACGTGCGCGACTCGAGCGAGGCGAGGACCTTCTTCGCCGTCGCCAGCGAGTCCGCGCTGCGCAGAACCCCCGCCCCATCGGTCATGGCCCTGGCCAGCTCCGGCCGCACCGAGGCGTCCAGCAGGACCCTGGTCCCTTCCCCGTCGACAGGCGCGGAGGGCGTGGGCAGCCGTTCGGCCAGGTCGGCACCGATCCGGCTGGCGAAGACAAGCCCTTCGATCAGGCTGTTGGAAGCCAACCGGTTGGCACCGTGGACACCGGTGCAGGCAACCTCACCGCAGGCGTACAGCCCGGGGACCGTGGTACGTCCGTCGAGGTCGGTGCGCACGCCACCGCTCGCGTAGTGCGCGGCCGGTGCGACGGGAATGGGTTCCACAACCGGGTCGACGCCGGCCTCGCGGCACCGGGCGACGATGGTCGGGAAGCGGTGCAACAGCGTGCTCTCGCCGAGACCGCGAGCGTCGAGGAAGACGTGGTCCGTTCCCAAGGACAGCATCCGCCGGGTGATCGCCTTGGCGACGACGTCACGCGGAGCGAGGTCAGACATTGGGTGGTCCTGGGGCCCGATGACCCGGTCCCCGTCGGCGTCGACCAGGAAAGCCCCCTCTCCCCGCATGGCCTCGCTCACCAGTGGCTGCTGTCCAGTCGACGCCGGGCCGAGGTAGAGGGCGGTCGGGTGGAACTGGACGAACTCAAGGTCGGTGACCTCGGCACCCGCCCGCAGGGCCAGCGCCACGCCGTCGCCGGTAGACACCGAGGGGTTGGTGGTGCTCGAGAAGACCTGCCCCATGCCCCCGGTCGCGAGCACCACGGCACGGGCGGTAATGGCCCCGACCCCGTCCAGCGAACCTTCGCCCAGGACGTGGAGGGTGACACCGGCCGCGCACCCCTGGGCGTCCTGGAGGAGGTCGAGGACGAGGGCGTGTTCGACCAGGGTGATGCGGGGGTGCTGCCTCACTGCGGCGACGAGCGCGCGCTGAACCTCGGCTCCTGTGGCGTCCCCACCGGCGTGCACGATGCGGTTGCGGTGGTGTCCCCCCTCCCGCGTCAGCTCCAGGGCGCCTCCTGCGTCGCGGTCGAAGTTCGCCCCCAGGTCCATGAGGGCACGCAGGCGGGCCGGGCCCTCGGTGCACAGGACCCGCACGGCCTCGACGTCACAGATTCCGACGCCCGCCACGAGGGTGTCGCGCAGGTGCTCCGCGGGACTGTCGTCAGGTCCGAGAGCCGCCGCGACGCCCCCCTGCGCCCACCTCGTCGACCCGTCGTCCACCTCGACCTTCGTGACGAGCAGAACCGACCCGGCCTGGGTGGCATGCAGGGCCGCTGTCAGGCCGGCAACGCCCGATCCGACGACCACGACGTCCGCGGAGGTCGTCCAGCCGGCCGGGGGCGCAAGCAGCCGGCGCGCGCCGCTCACCAGACGAGGGTCGGGTCGTCGTCGTAGGAACCGGTGTGCCTGCCGTAGTCCCGGTCCCCCCGCAACATCCCGGTGCCGGGCAGTGCCTCAGCCGGGTCGCTGCCCGTTCCGGTGACCCTATTGTCCTGATCGACGAAGACGACGCGGGGCTTGAGGCTGCGACACTCCTCCGCGTCCATCGCCGCGTACGAGATGAGAATGACCAGGTCTCCGGGGTGGACCAGACGAGCGGCTGCGCCGTTGATGCCGATCACGCCCGAGCCCCGCGGGCCGGCGATCACATACGTCTCCAGACGCGCGCCATTGGTGACGTCGACGATCGCGACCTGCTCGCCCGCCAGCAGGTCGGCCGCGTCCATCAGGTCCTCGTCCACCGTGACGGACCCGACGTAGTGCAGGTCCGCCTGGGTCACCGTTGCCCGGTGGATCTTGGACTTGAGCATGGTGCGGAACATCAGGGGACCTCGTCTGGGTCGGCGACTACGGGCAGGACAACGTTGTCGATGAGCCGGGTGGCGCCAACGCGGGCAGCGACCAGAAGGAGGTCACCATACGGGCTGGGTTGGAAGGTCGAGGTGTCGACCCTTTCGAAGTAGTCGACGTCGACCCCCCGCGCCTCGTCCAGGATCCGGCGCCCGGCGGTCACATCCCCGGTGGACAGCGCCCGGAACAGCGCCAGGGCGCTCTGCCGCTCCGTGGCCGAGAGGTACCGGTTGCGGCTGGACATCGCGAGTCCGTCGGACTCGCGGACCGTCGGCACGGCGCGCACGTCCACGGGAAGGTCGAGGTCCGCGACCATCCGCCTGACGCAGGCCAGCTGTTGGGCGTCCTTCTGGCCGAACAGCGCAACATCGGGTTGCGTGAGGTGCAGCAGCTTGAGCACGACGGTCAGGACCCCGTCGAAGTGACCTGGTCGACTGACCCCTTCGAACACGTCACCGAGCTCTCCGGCGCTCACGCGCACCACCGGGGTACGTGGGTAGACCACCTCCGGCTCGGGGGTGAAAACGAGATCCGCGCCTTCCCCTTCGCACAACGCAAGGTCCGCGTCGAGGGTGCGCGGATAGCGGTCGAGGTCCTCGCCCGCCCCGAACTGCAGGGGGTTGACGAAGACGGTCGCGATGACGCTGTCGGCCGACTGCCTGGCTGAGCGGAGCAGCGCGGCGTGACCCTCGTGCAGAGCACCCATGGTCATGACGACGGCCACCCGGCCCGCAAGCACCTTCCGGTGCTCGGCCAGCTCCTCTCGGGTCCGGGCGACGGCGCTCATCGGGGCACGCCCGCGAGCACCTCGAGGAGTGCGCCGGCCCGCTCGACGTCCAGCCGCCTGTCGGCCAGGGCCCGGTCTGCCGTCAGCCGGGCCATCGCCAGGTAGGACGGCAGGAGGCCCGGGGCAATATGGGAGATCACGTCCAGGTGGGAGCGGACTGTCCCCGCGTCACCGCGGGCCACGGGTCCGGTGAGAGCCGAGTCCCCAGTGCGCAGTGCGCTGTCGAGCGCCGCCCCCAGGAGCGGCCCGAGGACCAGCGACGGGTCTTCAACACCGGCGAGCCGGAGCAGCTCGCCCGCGCTCGCGACCAGGGTGACCAGGTGATTGGCGCCGTGGGACAGCGCCGCGTGCCACAAGGGCCGGGCCTCGTCCGGCACCCACACCGGCTCGCCACCCATCTCCAGCACGAGGGCCTCGGCGACTGGCCTGAGCGGCTCGGGCGCAGTCACCCCGAAACAGGCGCCCGACAGCCGGGCAAGGTCCACAGCCGTTCCGCTGAAGGGGAGCACAGGATGCAGCGCGAGGGGCAGGGCTCCGATCCTGCTGACGGGCTCGAGGACGCCGAGCCCGTGCCGCCCACTGGTGTGCGCGACCAGCTGGCCGGGCGAGATCGAGCCGGTGGACACGAGGCCCTCGACCAAGGCGGCAAGCTCGTCGTCAGGGACGGCGAGCAGGACCATGCCGCCTGCCCGCGCCACCGCGTCAGCACGCAGGAGCGGGACGCCGGGGAGAAGGTTCGCGGCCCGCTCGCGCGAGGCGTCCGAGACAGCTGACGCCGCCGCCACGGAGTGCCCTGCCCTCACGAGGGCGGCACCGAGGACCGACCCCACGCGGCCGGTCCCGATGATCCCCACAGTCAGGCGGGCGGCGTCCGGGCGCGGGAGGTTCATGACCGGCTGAGCCGGGAGCTGGCGTGATGCGGCATGGCGGCGTTCCAGTCCTCGACGGGTACCGGACGAGTGCGGCGACAAGCGTAACGCCGTCGTTACCCGATGTCGCTGTGGTGAACCTCACGCCCGTCAGCCGCGGGCGTCCTCCGGGGGTGCGCCGTCGGAGGACGCCGCGTCGTAGCGCCCGGCCGTGCCGTCAGCGGGGAGCACCACCTGGGTGCATCTGCTTGCCGCGAGTACCTTGCCCTGCTCGTCAGAAAGGGTGGCCTCGCAGAAGACCACCCGCCGGGTGCGGCGCACCACCGTCCCCGTCGCGGTGACCGTGCCGGGACGGGTGGAACGCAGGAACTCCACGCGCAGGTCGGCCGTCAGGAACGCCTCATCAGTGTCCAGGACACTCCAGCAGGCCCCGCCCATGGCAGCGTCCAACAGCGCGGTCACCAGACCGCCCTGGATGACGGTGCCGGACCGCGTCGGGAAGCCGTACGCGGCCGTCGCGTCCCAGGCGATCGTGGTGGTACCCCGGTCCCACGCCAGCCGTCGGTAGCCGAGGGTCGTCCACAGGTGCGTCCCGCTGCGCAGGCTGTCCTCGAAACGGGCCATGCGGTCTGCCGTGGTTCGCGCCCCGGCCGGACCGTCGGCTGCGGGTCGGTTGTCCGTCTCGTTGCTCACGGGGGCATGCTCGCACCGTGACGTGGCGGCCGTGGCGGGAGGCCATGCAAACGGCCCTCTACGGTCCAAACGGGTTCTACAGGAGGGAGCGCCCGCTCAGCCACTTCCACACGTCGGCGGCGCTGGCGCCCTTCGCCGATGCGGTGCGCACACTCGCCGGTCGCGTCGACGACCTGCTCGACCGGCCCGACCCGTTCGACGTCGTGGACCTCGGGGCGGGGGGCGGCGAGCTGCTCGGATCGCTCCCCGACGTCCCGCCGCGGTGGCGGCTCACCGCGGTCGAGGTCGAGCCCGACGCCGGCGGGGCACCGCTCCGATGGATGTCGACGGTCCCTTCCGTCCACGGTCTGCTGTTCGCGAACGAATGGCTCGACAGCGTGCCCCTCGACGTGGTCAGTTCTGGACGGACCCTGGAGGTGTCGGACGACGGGACCGAGCGTCTGGGCCCTCCGGCCGACAAGGCCGCCTTAGGCTGGTGCCGACGGTGGTGGCCAGACGGGCGGGCGGAGGTCGGACTGACGCGGGACCGGGCCTGGGTGGACGCTTCCGGCCGGGTAGAGCGGGGACTCGCGGTGGCGGTGGACTACGGCCACACCGCTGACACCCGCCGGGCAACGCTGACTGGATACCGCAACGGTCGGCAGGTCCTCCCCACTCCGGACGGCAGTTGCGACCTCACGGCACATGTGGCCCTGGACTCTGCGGCCACGGCGACGGGTTCGATCGTCATGTCGCAGCGCGAGGCCCTCAGGATCCTGGGTCTGAGCGGATCGGTGCCGGGGCACCTCCCTGGAACGGTCCTGCCCGAGGAGCTCCAGCGAGCGTCGGAGGAGGCGGAGCTCCTCGCGCCGTCCGGGTTCGGTTCGTTCAGCTGGCTGCTACGTCCGGTGGGCATCGCCGACCCCCTTAGGCTGGGTCGGTGACCCGCGAGCAGACGGTGGGAATCGGCTCCGGCGGGCTCCCGGTCACCGACGTCGTCCTGGCCTTGGGGCCGCACCACCCGTCGACGCACGGCACCCTGCGACTTGCCCTGCGACTTGCCGAGGACCGGATCGTGTCAGCCGAGCCACTCGTCGGCTACATGCACCGCGGGGCGGAGAAGCTGTTCGAGGTACGCGACTACCGACAGATCATCATGTTGGCCAACCGCCATGACTGGCTGTCAGCCTTCAGCAACGAGCTCGGCGTCGCCCTGGCGGTGGAGCGGATGATGGGCCT
>JALYIZ010000080.1 GCA_030775505.1 Actinomycetota bacterium
TCCCCACGAGGCGAGGATCCTGGCCACCGGCGCGAAGTCGCGCAGACGGCCGGTGTCGATCACCCAGCTGTCGAATCTCCTCAGCCCTTCGGTGGCACTCATCAGAGATGATCACCGGGCCGGGTGGGCCAGGGAGATGGGGTCAGCATGAGTGGATCGTGGCAGCCCCTGCCCGGGAGGGTCTGCTCCTGCGCCTGGACCGTGCGCCGCGGGAAGTTGCGCTGGTGGGGGATCGGACAGTCGGCGGCCCGAGAGAGGGCGCCAACCAAGATGGGGGACGGGCTCACCCCCGACGGCGACCAGAGGCTCTACCTCGGCCCACGTAACGCCGTGTCTACCCAGGCCGCTACCACGTCAGGAGCCAGCCGGGCAGCGGCAAAGGGCAGCCCAGACGTTGGCCGGTTCCCGCTCTCTGGCTCGAGATCAGTGCCCGACCGAGACGCACGAAGGGCTCCCGGCAAGATACCGACGCGTTGTGCTGGCTTGGTCCATCGATGTCGACGCCGCCGCCCTACCCGTGCCCACGCCCCTATAGGTGTCAGCCGCCAGCTGACTCAGGAAGGTGCGTCTGCTCCCGTGCCGACCACCTGTCAGCACCTCAATCGGCACCGTCACCCGCACCTCGTTTCGGGGGATATCGAACGTCCCTGTCGCGGGTAGCGAGGTATCAACCGTGCTCTGACCCTCCGAAGGCAACAGAACCTGGAACCGCTCTCCGTCGAGTCCCCTGGTTGCGATGGTGACCGCCGTTCCGGGGGCCGCCCCGAGGCGAAAGAAGAAGCGATAGATACCCTGACGCTCCAATGCTTCCGTTGCGCTACCCAGACGCAGTACGCGGATCACAGTCGTGACCGACCGGGCGTCGCTTGCCACGTCACCTGAGACGATGTCCAGTTCCGGCTCGTTGGGCCCGAGGTGAACCCCGTTGACCTGATCACTTGCGTCCCCGGCCGGTGCCTGCATCAGATTGCACGACGGTGGCGTCCCGGCGTTGCCGGCAGCAGCGCCTAGCGTGAGCACGAGGAGTGTGGCGACGCTGACCGCCGGTCGCAGGCGCATCAGCGGGCCCTCCCCCTCGTCACGATCTCGATCGCCAGCATAGGCGCCCCGACAGGGGCCGATAACGGGCCGCATCGTCCGTTCGGACTGGACCAACGGACACGCATCACCCGCGCAGGCTCCCCCCTCACACACACCAGTGCCCTCTTCCGCTAGCGTCCTCGCTCGTGAAGCTGTCGGTTCTGGTCCCCGTCTACAACGAAGCGGCCACCGTCTCGTCCGCCATCGCGCGCATCCTCGCCGTGAGCTACCCCTGCGACGTCGAGGTGGTGATCGTCAACGACGGAAGCACCGACGGGACGAAGGGCTTGCTCGACGCCGTCGATGACCCGCGCGTCCGGGTGTTCCACCAGGCGGTGAACAAGGGCAAGGGAGCGGCGATCAAGACCGCCTCCACTGCCGCGACCGGCGACTACTTCATCATCTGCGACGCCGACCTCGAATACGCGCCGGAGGAGATTCCCTCCCTGCTCGTCCCGGTCCTTGGCGGCGAGGCCAGCGTCGTCTACGGCACGCGTTCGTTCGGTAGCCACACGGCGTACAGCTTCTGGTACGTGCTGGGCAACAAGGCGGTGACCATGGCGACCAATGTCTTGTTCGACTGCTGGCTCAGTGACATCGAGACGTGCTTCAAGCTGATCCCGGCCGACGTGTACCGGTCACTCGACATCCGGTCGCACGGCTTCGGGATGGAGGCCGAGGTGACTGCGAAGCTGCTCAACACCGGTGTGCGTCCCTACGAGGTTCCCATCAGCTACCGGGCCCGCAGCCGCGAGGAGGGCAAGAAGCTCACCTGGCGCGACGGCGTCGAGGCGCTGTGGATCCTGACCCGCGAGCGGATCCGCGGGGACCGCCGGAAGGCCCGCGCCTGCTGAGCGGAGCCCACGCGAGGGATCCCGGGGTTCGGGTCGACCCTCGGCACGCCGGGCCCGAGGAAGCCGCGCGACGCTGGCTGACCGACGTCTGGTGCACCTGGGGCCCGGTCCTCGTCGTGCTGCTCGGCGCGGAGTTGCGCGTGCGCCAGCTCTTGGTCAATCGGTCGCTCTGGCTGGACGAGGCGCTCGTCGCCGACAGCATCGTCAGACGCGGTTTCAGCGCCCTGGCCACCCAACCCCTCCTTCACGACCAGGCTGCCCCACTGCTTTGGGTCTGGCTCGAACGCGCAGCTGTGGACGCGTTCGGCCCGCGCGAGTGGGCCCTTCGGCTCGTCCCAGTGTCGGCAGGACTCGCCGTCCTCGTGCTCGTCTGGCGAGTGGGCCGCCGCCTTCTGCCTCCGGGCGCCGTCCCCGCCGCCGTTCTGCTCGCGGCCCTGTCCCCCTCGTTGCTCTACTACTCGACCGAGGTCAAGCCCTATGAGAGCGATGCCGCGGCGGTACTCCTGGTGGCCCTGCTGGCGCTGCGCGTGCGTCGTGACTGCAGCGACCGGGGCCGGCTGCTCGCACTGACCCTGGTCGGAGCGGCCGCAGTCTGGCTGTCCACTGTCGCTGTCCTCGCCCTCGCGGGCGTGAGCGTCGTCGTCGTCGTCGACCGGCTCGTCAGACGCCGCTGGCGGGCCGGGCTCGAGGCGGCGGCGCTGCTGGCCGTCTGGGTCGCATCCTTCGCCGTCGAGTACGTCCTGCTCCTGGCTCCGCTGCGCCGGGACCCGGTGCTTGTCGACTACTGGTCCTACGCCTTCCCACTACCAGGGGAAGGGCCCGGCTGGCTTAGCCGCACGGCCGCCGACCTGGCTGCCAGCCCCCTGCACGTGAGCGTTCCTGCGCTGGGCCTGGCTGCCACGACCCTCGGCGCATTGCTGATGCTGCGCCGCCACGCGAGCGGAGCCATCGTGCTGCTCGCCCCTGTGGTCGCAGCCGTCGCGGCGGGGGCGTGGTCGGTGTACCCCTTGGCTGGACGGCTGGCGCTCCCCTTGGTCGCACCTGTCGCCCTGTCCCTCGCGAGCTTGCTGCCCGGCCGGCTCGGCCAAAGGCGCGGCATCGCCGCCGCCCTTGCTCTCGCGGCGCTAGCCGTCACCAACGGTCCGGCCTGGTCGGAGGCGCTTCCCCTGGCGGTAACCCCCCGGTATGTCGAGGAGTTGCGACCGGTGCTGGAGGAGCTCCGCCGCGAGCGCGCCGACGGGGAGCCTGTCCTTGTGGACCTCGCCGCCATCAGCGCCTTCGACTACTACGCCCGCGTCCTGGCCATCTCCCGTGACGGGGCGATGCTGTTCGTGCCCGCGTCGAGCGGCGGTCGCTGCCACGATCGGCAGGCCCTGGATGCCGGCGGATTCCCGACGCGGCGGGTCTGGCTGGTCCTCAGCCACCGGCTCGTCGATGCCCCACGCCTCGGCAGCCGCGAGGACCTGCTCACGAGGATCAGCGCGGTTACGTCGGTAGCCCGCCACATCGTGCGCCCGGGCGCTGAGGCCTACCTGTTCGATCCCTCCCTGCTCACGTCACCCAAGGCCCCGGCGCCACCGAACCCGGCGCGGTGCCTGGCGGTCTACCTGGGCAATGCCGGCTGAGTGCCGGGCGCCCAGCACTCAAGAGGGCTTGCGCGCCACCGCGAACAACGACTGCCCGAACGGCGGCGTCTGCCACGTCTCGAGCCGCCGCAGCCAGGGGACTACGGCGACGTCGTAGACCTTGAGCAGCAGGCCCATCCGAGGCTTCCGACGCAGGCCGACCATCACGACGTACCAGGCGAGCAGCCCGAGGCTGTTGACGTGGTGCAGCACCCGCACCTCGAGTCCCGCGGCGCGCAGCGCGGCCGCGAGGTCCCGCCGGCGGTAGCGGCGCTGGTGGCCGACGGCCCGGTCGAAGTCACTCATCGCCGAGGGGAACGCCGGGACCAGCAGAACGAGCGCTCCCCCGGGGCGGAGCAGGCCGGCGAACGCGCGCAACGCCGCCTGGTCGTCGGGGATGTGCTCCAGCACGTTGTAGGCGACGACCGCGCTGTGTGCACCGGACTCCGTTACGGGGGCCGTCAGTGCGCGGACCCGCACAACGGGGTCGCCGCGGAAGCGCGCGCGCAGGGCGGCAACTCGACCGACGTCAGCCTCACTGGCGGTGAGCCGGGCGAGCCCCGACGCCGCCCAGTCGGCCGCATGGTCGCCCAGCCCGCTCCCGATCTCCAACGGGTCGTCGCCCAGGTGCGGGGTGGCCAGCCCGACCAGCCACTGCCGATAGCGATGAGCGCCCGCGAGGTCCTCCAAGACGTCGTCCTGCACGATCTCGTCGCCGGTGATACCCACGTGCGCAAGCAGGCCGACCGGGGTGCCGGCTTCCCCGATGGTGCTCACGCGCTGGCCGGCTCGAACAACCGGGCAAGGAGAGGTGCCAGTGCCCGGAAGGCCTGCCCGCGGTGGGACATCGCGTCCTTGTCTGCGGGTGACAGCTCGGCCGTCGTCACCTGGTACCCCCTGGGCACGAAGACGGGGTCGTAGCCGAAGCCATTGGTCCCGCGCGGAGCGGTCAGCAGGGTCCCGGCCAGCTCGGCCTCGACACACACCTGCCCACCGGAACGAGGGTCAACGGCCGCAGCCGCGCAGACGAAACGGGCGCCGCGGCGCGCCGGAGGAACGTCGGCCAGTTGGCCGAGCAGCAGGCTGAGGTTGGCCGCGTCGTCACCGTGCCGCCCGGCCCAGCGGGCGGAGAGCACGCCGGGCATCCCGTTGAGCGCGTCGACGCAGAGGCCGCTGTCGTCGGCGACGGCTGCACGTCCCGTGATCCGCGCAGCCTCCGCCGCCTTGGCCAGCGCGTTCTCCCGGAACGTGGCCCCTTCTTCCGGTGCGGGCTCGTAAGGCTCCACCGCCTCCAGGCCAACGAGCTCGATGGCGAACGGGGCGAGGATGCGGCGCAGCTCGGCGACCTTGCCCTCGTTGCGCGTCGCGAGCAGGACGGTCACAGCGTGGTCGTCCCTCCCGCGTGCCGCGGCCGGAGCGGGTCGGCCAGAGCCTCGGTCTGCAGGTCGGTGAGCCGCTGGATTCCGCTCACGGCCAGGTCGAGGAGCGTGTCGAGCTCCGCCCGCGAGAAGGGCGCCCCCTCCGCGGTTCCCTGCACCTCGATGAGGTCGCCCGTGCTCGTGCCAACCACGTTCATGTCGGTCCCCGCGGAGACGTCCTCCGGGTAGTCGAGGTCGAGGACGGGGACACCGTCGACGATCCCGACGCTGATCGCCGCCACCTTGGCGACCATCGCGGCGGGCCGCTGCAGATGGGCGCAGGCGTCCGCCAGGGCGACGTAGGCGCCGGTGATCGCCGCGGTGCGGGTGCCCCCGTCCGCCTGCAGCACGTCGCAGTCGATCGCGACCGTGTTCTCGCCGAGCAGCGTGAGGTCGATGGCCGCCCGCAGGCTTCGCCCGACCAGACGGCTGATCTCGTGGGTACGCCCGCCGATCTTGCCCCGCACCGACTCGCGGTCGCTCCGCGTGTGCGTGGCGCGCGGCAGCATGGCGTACTCGGCCGTCACCCAGCCCAGTCCCGAGCCTCGTCGCCAACGCGGCACACCCTCGGTCACGCTGGCCGCGACGAGCACGCGGGTCCGGCCGAACTCGACCAGACAGGACCCCTCGGCGTGGTCGAGCCAGCCCCTCGTGAACGACACCGTGCGCAGCTGGTCGGGCGCACGTCCGTCATGGCGGGTCACCCCGCGAGGCTAACGGCTGGCCCCTGCGCGACGCCCCCGGCGCGCCGCACCAGCCCCATCAGCCCCATCAGCCCCATCAGCCCCATCAGCGCCATCAGCCCCATCGGCGCCGTCGACCACAGAGGCGTCGTACCCCACCGGTCGCGCGCCGCGAATCGCCGGACGAATCTCAGATCGTGTAGCTGGACCCGCAGTGCACCAGTTCCAGGTCGCCGTCGAAGGCCCCCTTGGCCTCGGCGACCACCCGCATCGGATCGGTGAAGGGCATCAGGTGGGTCAGCAGCATTCGCCCGACCCCGGCCTGCGCCGCGTGCTCCCCGGCCTGCGTCCCGGTCAGGTGGATCCCTGGCGGGGGCTCCGGGTCGGAGGTCCAGGATGCCTCACACAGGAACGCGTCGGCCCCGCGGGCGAGCTCGACGAGGACCGGCGTTGCGGCCGTGTCGCCGGAGTAGGCCAGGGTGCGCCCACCTGCGGAGACCCGCAGGCCGTGGCACTCCACCGGGTGGTTCATCCGGGCGCTCAGGAGTGTGAACGGTCCAAGCTCCAGCCGGCCGACGCCCACCTCCTCGAAGCGGAACACGTCGATGAGCCCGTTGACCGGGGCGGTGTCGAACGCCTGGCAGATCCGATTGGCCATCCCGGCCGGCCCGTAAACGGCGAGCTGCGGCGGGATCCCGCCCGGGTGGTAGCGCCGCGCGTAGGAGTAGGCGACGAGGTCGATGCAATGGTCCGCGTGCAGATGGCTCACGTACACAGCGTCGACGTCGAGCAGCCCGCAGTGCCGCTGCAGGCTGCCGAGCGCGCCAGACCCGAGGTCGACCACGAGCCGGTACCCCTCGTGCTCGAGCAGGTAGCCCGAACACGGGGATTCTGGTCCCGGGAACGTCCCTGCGCAGCCGAGCACGGTCAGCTGCACGCCACGCTCCGCTCCTCGGTCCCGTCGCGCCTGGTGCCCCTCTCCGGCCCCACACCGACCGTGGACAGCGTCCCTACCCTGCCCATCTCCGGGCCGAGGAACCGTCGACCGAGCCGCGCGAACGGGTCGTTGTCACCCGTGGCGAGGAACCGGTGCACTGGCGGCGTGGACGAGGGGGAGCGTCCGAGGTCCTCGGTGGACAGCACCCGGTACACGTCCTTGGCCGTCTCCTCCGCGCTGCTCACCAGCGTGACCCCCTCCCCCACGACAAGCGAGAGCAGGCCGGTCAGCAGCGGGTAGTGCGTGCATCCCAGGACCAGAGTGTCGACGTCAGCCGCCAGGACCGGCTGCAGGTAGTGCGTCGCGAGCTGCAGCAGCTGGCGCCCGGTCGTGACACCGCGCTCCACGAAATCCACGAACCGCGGGCAGGCCGCACTGGTGACCGTGACGTGCGGCGCCGCGGCGAAGGCATCCTGGTAGGCCCCGCTCGCCACCGTCGCCGTCGTCCCGATCACGCCGACCCGGCCGGTCCGGGTCGCGGCCACGGCACGCCGCACCGCCGGCTGGATGACCTCGACCACCGGCACGTCGTAGCGTTCGCGCGCGTCGCGCAGGCAGGCGCTCGAGGCGGTGTTGCACGCGATCACCAACAGCTTCACGCCCTGGTCGACGAGCCGGTCGCAGACGTCAAGGGCGTGCTGGCGCACCTCGGCGATGGGCAGCGGGCCGTAGGGACCGTGCGCGGTGTCACCCACGTAGAGGAGGGGCTCGGCCGGCAGCTGGTCGAGCAGGGCACGGGCGACCGTCAGCCCCCCGACCCCGGAGTCGAACACCCCGATCGGCGCGTCATTGCGCATGCGGTCAGCGTAGGCCCGCGGGGAGCATCACCTGTCGGGTTGCCGACACCTCATGCCCAGAGTTGTCCCTCGAGGGCCGCCTCCGCCTCGGCGAGCGTGCCCGCATAGGCCCCCGTCGACAGGTACTTCCAACCCCCGTCGCACACCACGAACGCGATATCGGCCCGCGACCCGGCGTCCACACACTTCATCGCCTCGCCGAGCGCAGCGTGCAGGATCGCTCCCGTCGAGATGCCGGCGAAGATGCCTTCCTCCTCCACCAGCTGGCGGGTCCGTCGCAGCGCCTCGCGCGGTCCTACCGAGAAGCGGGAGCTCAGTACGGTCGCGTCGTAGAGCTCCGGCACGAACCCCTCATCGATGTTGCGCAGCCCATAGACCAGCTCGCCGTAGCGCGGCTCAGCGGCGACCACTCGGATACCTGGCACGTTCTCGCGCAGGTAGCGCCCGGTCCCCATGAGCGTCCCGGTGGTGCCCAGGCCCGCGACGAAGTGCGTGATGGTCGGCAGGTCCTCGAGCAGCTCCGGGCCGGTGGTCTCGTAGTGCGCGAGCGCGTTCGCGGGATTTCCATACTGGTAGAGCATCACCCAGTCCGGGTTCTCCGCGGACAACTGCTTGGCCAGGGCGACGGCCTGGTTGGACCCGCCGGCGGCCGGTGAGGTGACGATCTCCGCGCCGTACATGGTGAGCAGCTGACGGCGCTCCACCGAGGTGTTCTCCGGCATGACGCAGATCAGCCGGTAGCCGCGAAGGCGGCAGACCATCGCGAGCGAGATGCCGGTATTGCCGCTGGTGGGCTCCAGCACCGTGCAGCCAGGGCGCAGCAGGCCCTCCTTCTCCGCCTGCGCAACCATGTAGAGGGCAGCGCGGTCCTTGACCGAGCCCGTGGGGTTGTCCTGCTCGAGCTTGGCCCAGAGGCGAACGTCCGGAGACGGCGACAGCCGCGGCAGCCCCACGAGCGGCGTGCGCCCGACGGACTCCAGCAGCGAGTCGTAGCGCATCGCTACCCGGCCGCGCCCAGGTCGGACCCGCCCGCGACGGCAGGCAGCACGGTCACGCTGTCGCCGTCGGTGATCTTGGTCTCCAGGCCGCCGAGGAACCGCACGTCCTCGTCGTTGACGTACACGTTGACGAACCGGTGCAGCGAACCGTCCTCCGTCACCAGTCGCCCGCGCAGCCCGGTGTAGCGGCTGTCCAGGTCGGTGAGCAGGGCCGCGAGCGTGTCACCGCTACCGGAGACCGCCTTCTCGCCACCGGTGTACGTGCGCAGGATCGTCGGGATCCGGACCTCGATCGCCATGGCGGGACGGTGCTCCTGTCAGTCGGGGGGTGCTCCATGGTCCAACAGGCCCGGACCAGCCCGGCATTCCGGGTGCCCGAGGGGTGCCCGAGGGGGCCCGCGGGGTGCCTGAGGGGCCCGAGGTGCGGCCGGGCCGTCAGCGCACCCGCAGCGGTTCCTCGGTCACCACCCCGTCCACGATCCGGAAGGCCCGGACCTCGGCCTGCTCGGGGTCGCGCGTGGAGATCAGCAGGTAGTGCGCACCCGGCTCGGACGCCAACGAGATGTCCGTGCGGGACGGTGCCGCCTCGGTGGCCGTGTGCGAGTGGTAGATCACGAACGGCACCTCGTCGGCATCGTCCATCTCCCGCCATACCCGCAGCTGCTCCTTCGCGTCGAAGCGGTAGAACGTCGGCGAGCGCTCCGCGTTGGCCATCTCCACCAGCCGCGTCGCGACTCCGTCGCGCCCGGCGATCACGCCGCATGCCTCGTCCGGGTGGTCCCGACGGGCGTGCGCCACCATCGCTTCGACCATGTCCTGCGGCAGCTCGAGCACCGCCGCAGGGTAGCCAAGGAACAGCCCAGGACAGCCCGGACCTAGGCGGAACTTCGCGGCGTCAGGCATTCCAGGATCGACTCCTGGACCCACCCCAGCCAGCCGTACACAGCGAGCGACGCGTTCGCCGGGTCGTCGGGGTTCCAGCCGGCCGGGTCGAGCTCGGTATCCTCGGTGACCTGCAAGCGGGTGCCGAGGACGAGCCGGAGGTCGTTGAGGCACGATAGCCACGCGTCGGCGGCGTCCCGGTCAACCGTGACCCGGCCCCCGCCGCGCGGCAGCTCCAGGC
>JALYIZ010000081.1 GCA_030775505.1 Actinomycetota bacterium
GCGGGCGGCGCGGCGGGCAAGGCGAGCAGGGTGGCGGCGAAGGCGAGCGGGCGCACCCGCAGGGGCGCCTAGATGGCGGTGTCCGCACTCGCGCCGGTCCGGGGGGCCGGGGAGTTCTTCGCGCTGTCCCTCGACGTGCTGCGCGGGCTGTTCAAGCGGCCGTTCCAGGCAGCGGAGTTCGTCCAGCAGGCCTGGTTCATCGCCAGCGTGACCATCCTGCCCACGGCCCTGGTCTCCATCCCGTTCGGCGCCGTCCTCGCCCTGCAGATCGGGAACCTCACCAAGCAGATCGGCGCCCAGTCGTTCACCGGCGCGGTGGCGGTTCTCGGAATCGTGCGCGAGGCCAGCCCCATCGTCACGGCGCTACTCATCGCGGGCGCCGGGGGCTCGGCAATCTGTGCCGACCTCGGCTCACGCAAGATCCGCGACGAGATCGATGCCATGGAGGTCCTCGGCGTCAGCCCGCTGCAGCGCCTGGTCGTCCCGCGGGTGCTTGCCACCATGCTGGTGGCCTTTTTCCTCAACGGTCTGGTCTCGGTCGTCGGTGTCATCGGCGGGTACGTCTTCAACGTCATCCTGCAAGGCGGGACCCCGGGGGCCTACCTGGCCTCGTTCACCGCGCTCGCGCAGCTGCCCGACCTCTACGTGGGCGAGCTCAAGGCAGTGATCTTCGGAATGATCGCGGCGCTGGTAGCGGCCTACAAGGGCCTGTCAGCCAAAGGCGGCCCGAAGGGGGTCGGTGACGCGGTCAACCAGACCGTCGTGATCTCGTTCATGCTGCTGTTCCTGACCAACTTCATCATCACCGCCGTGTACTTCCAGATCGTCCCGCAGAAGGGGGGCTGAGGTGGCCATCAGCACCGGCCGCCCCGTCCCGCCCATCGTGGCGGGGCCGCTGCGCGCGGTCCGCTGGGTCGGCGGAGGCTTGCTCGGCGGCCTTGACGACCTGGGCGCGCAGCTGTCGTTCTACGGGCGGTCCCTGGGCTGGACGCACAAGGCGCTGTTCCGTTACAAGCGCGAGGTCGTCCGGCTCCTCGCCGAGGTGAGCCTGGGCACAGGAGCGCTGGCGCTGGTCGGCGGAACAGTCGGCGTCATCGCCTTCCTGACCTTCTTCACCGGCACCGAGGTGGGCCTGCAGGGCTACGCAGCCCTCAACCAGCTCGGCGTCGCGAACTTCACCGCGTTCATCTCCGCCTACTTCAACACCCGCGAGATCGCGCCCCTGGTCGCCGGGCTGGCGCTGTCGGCGACCGTCGGCTGTGGCTTCACCGCCCAGCTCGGCGCGATGCGGATCAGCGAGGAGATCGACGCCCTGGAGGTCATGGGCATCCCCTCGCTCCCGTTCCTCGTCACAACGCGGATGATCGCCGGGTTCATCGCCGTCACCCCGCTGTACGTGATCGGGCTGCTCGCCTCCTACTTCGCCGCCCGGGTCATCACGACCGGTTTCTACGGGCAGTCGACCGGCACCTACGACCAGTACTTCCACCAGTACCTGCCGGCGGTGGACGTCTTGTACAGCTTCGCGAAGGTGCTGATCTTCGCGGTGATCATCATCCTCATCCACTGCTTCTACGGCTACTACGCCAGCGGCGGTCCCGCGGGCGTCGGCGTCGCGGTCGGTCGCGCCGTGCGTACCGCGATCGTGGCGATCAACGTCGTCGACTTCTTCCTGAGCCTGGCGATCTGGGGCGCCACCACCACCGTGCGGATCGCCGGCTGATGGCGACCGCGCGCCCGTCAACCATGCGTGGGCTCGTCCGCCTGCGCCTGGCGGGCGTCGCGTTCCTTGTCGTGATCGGCCTGCTGGTCGCCCTGACCATCGCGCTGTACGGGAAGGCGTTCACCCCGGTCGCCATGGTGACGTTGCAGGCCGACCACATCGGCAACCAGCTGTCGCCCAACGCCGACGTGAAGCTGCGTGGGCTGGTCGTCGGCGAGGTGCGCAGCGTCGCGGTCAAGGGTTCTGGGGCGCTGATCACCCTGGCCATCGCCCCCGACAAGCTGGCGCAGATCCCCCGCAACATCGAGGCCAGGCTGCTGCCCAAGACGCTGTTCGGCGAGAAGTTCGTGTCCCTGGTCACGCCGGCCGTCCCGTCCGCCCAACACCTGGCGGCGGGCGACACCATCCCGCAAGACCGGTCCTCGACGGCTCTTGAGACCGAGAAAGTTCTCGACGACCTGCTCCCGCTCCTGCGCACGCTCAAGCCGGTACAGGTGAGCGCGACGCTCAACGCGCTGTCGTCCGCGCTGCGCGACCGGGGAGACCGGATCGGACACTCGCTGGTGCTGACCGGTGACTACCTGCGGCAGCTGACCCCGCAGCTGCCGACGGTGCAGCGCGACTTCCAAGGGCTCGCCGACTTCACGACCAGCGTCAACACGGCAGCGCCCTCGCTGCTCACCACGCTGGACAACCTGTCGTTCTCGTCGCGCTCGCTCGTGCAGCAGAAGCAGCAGCTCGATGCCTTCCTGACCTCGACCACGGGATTCGCCAGCAGTGCCGAGGCCGTCGTTCGGGAAAACGCGGACCGCCTGGTGGCGCTCGCCGCGACCAGCCTGCCCTCGCTGCAGGTGTACGCGCGGTACTCCCCGGAGTTCCCGTGCCTGGCCGCCGGCCTGGTTGCCTTCCAGCCGACGGTCGAGCGGGCCTTCGGCGGAGGCCAGCCCGGCCTGCACATCACGCTGTCGGTGACCCGCGACAACGGCGGGTATGTCGACGGCCAGCAGCCGCAGTACCTCGACGACCGTGGTGCCGTCTGCTACGGGCTGCCCAAGCCGGTCGTGCCTGCCCCGGACATCAACTTCCGTGACGGCTACAAGGACGGAGCGCCCACGACCACCGCGGCCCAGGCGCAGCAGGTGGCCAACAGCCCGGTGTCGTATCTGGTCACGGGCCCGGCGCAACGCGCCCTGTTCAACGCCGTCGCCGCGCCGGTCCTCGGAGTGGGTACCGACCAGGTGCCCGACCTGGTCACACTGCTGTTCGGTCCGATGGCTCGCGGGACGGAGGTGCGCCTGTCATGAAGACCACCGCCTCGCTCGTGAAGCTCATCGTTTTCATGATCATCACCTCCATTCTCACGCTGTTCCTCGCGGCGACCATCGGGACCATCTCCTTCGGGGGCAAGACGCGGTACCACGCCCTGTTCAGCGACGTGACGGGCCTGCTCACCGGCAACGACGTGCGCATCGCCGGGGTGAAAGTCGGCCAGGTCGACAAGATCGGGCTGAAGGACCAGAGCCTCGCCGACGTCACGTTCAGCCTCGAGCAAGGGCGTCGGATACCGGCGAGCGCCATCATCCGGCTGCGCTACCGCAACCTGGTGGGCGAGCGGTACCTCGCCGTCACCGAGGGACCGGGGTCCGCCGATCCGCTGCCCGCGAACGCGACCATCCCGCTCGCGCAGACCCGCAACGCGCTGGACCTGACCATCCTGTTCAACGGGTTCCGCCCGCTGTTCACGGCATTGGACCCGGCCTCGATCAACGCGGTGGCGTTCGAGCTGATCCAGACATTGCAAGGCGAAGGCGGAACGCTGCAGAGCCTGATGATCCACACCGCGTCCTTGACGTCGACCCTCGCCGACAAGGACGCCCTGATCGGCCGGGTCATCACCAACCTGGGAACGGTCCTGCAGACGGTCGACCAACGCAGCGGGGACCTGTCCCGGCTGGTGATCCAGCTCAAGGAGCTCTCCGCCGGCTTCGCTGGTGACCGGGCGCAGATCGGCAGCGCGATCAGCGGGATCGGCGACCTGACGTCGGCCACCGCCTCGCTGCTCAGCGACATCCGCCCGTCACTCGGCAACGACATCGGGCAGCTGCAGAAGCTGGCCGGGACGCTGGACGCCAACAAGGCCACCATCGACGGGGTCCTGACGCGGCTGCCCAGCAAGCTCGACCGGATCATCGGGACGGCGACATACGGCTCGTGGTTCAACTTCTACCTGTGCGGCTTCGACGGGCGCATCGTGCTGCCGACCGGGGTCCAGATGATCCCGATGCAGCTCAACCACGCGGCGCGGTGCCAGCGATGACACCCTTCCGCGAGCGCAACAAGACGGCCATCGGCGCCATCGGCCTGACCGTGATCCTCGGCAGCCTGGGCGTCGCCTTCAACGCCGACAAGCTGCCCCTCATCGGCGGCGGGACCGTCTACCAGGCCGACTTCAGTGAGGCAGCGGGCCTGCGTCCGCAGGACGAGGTCCGCGTCGCGGGCGTCAAGGTCGGCAAGGTCATCGGCCTCGGGCTCGAAGGTGACCATGTCGTGGTCAGGTTCCGGGTCAAGAACGTCGTGCTGGGCGACGCCTCCCGCGCCGACATCCGGATCAAGACCGTTCTCGGTCGCAAGTTCGTCGCGCTCACCCCGGCCGGAGCGGGACACCTCGCCGCCGGCGCGACCATCCCGCTCGCACGCACCTCGTCGCCCTACGACATCACCGACGCCTTCCGAGGCCTCGCGACCACGGTGCAGCAGATCGACCAGCAGCAACTCGCAAAGGCGTTCGAGACACTGAGCGCGACCTTCCGCGACACCCCAGCCGACGTCCGGGCTTCGCTGTCGGGCCTGTCCCGGCTCTCACGCACCATCGCCTCCCGCGACCAGGACCTGCAGCGGCTGCTCCAGCACGCCAACGGCGTGACGCAGGTGCTGGCCCAGCGCGACCAGGACCTGGTGGCCTTCCTCAACAACAGCAACCTCGTCCTGGAGGAGCTGCGGGTGCGCCGCGAGGCCATCCACCGGCTCCTCGTGACAACAGCGACGCTGTCCGACCAGCTGGTCGCGCTGGTGCGGGAGAACCGCGCCCATCTCGCGCCGGCGCTGCACAGCCTGCGCGGGGTGGTCCAGGTGCTGCGGAACAACCAGAACAACATCGACGCGGCGCTGCCGCGGCTGGCGGCGTTCACGCGCATCTTCGCCAACAACCTCGGCAACGGACGGTGGTTTGACACGTTCGTGCAGAACCTGACCAGCCCCACCGGCTTCCTGCCCGTCGGTGGTGGCACATGAGGCGCCTGTTGGCCGCGATTGCAGGCCTGGCCCTGCTGCTCCCGGCGGCTGCGTGCGGGCTGACCGGCGGGCCGGCGATGAACACCCTGACCGCCCACTTCGACCGCACGGTCGGCCTGTACAAGAACAGCGATGTACGCGTGCTCGGGGTAAAGATCGGCTACGTCACGTCGATCACGCCCGAGGGGCGCACCGTCAAGGTCACCATGCGCTACGAGAGGCAGTACAAGATCCCGGTAGACGCGCAGGCGCTTGTCGTCGCGCCCTCGATCGTGAGCGACCGGTACGTGCAGCTCAGCCCCGTATGGCGCACCGGGCCGGCCTTGGCCGACGGGGTCGACCTCGGCGTCGACCGCACCGCCATCCCGGTGGAGCTCGACCAGATCTACGCCGCGCTGGACTCGCTGAACCGGGCGCTGGGGCCCAACGGGGCCAACCGCAACGGGGCGCTGTCCGACCTGATCGCGACGGGCGCGAAGAACCTCCAGGGGAACGGGCAGCTGCTCAACAACACGCTGCGGGACCTGTCGCTGGCGGTCGGAACCCTCTCGGACCACCGCAACGACCTCTTCGGGACCATCACGAGCCTGGCCCAGTTCTCGACGACCCTCGCCCAGAGCGACGGGACCGTGCGGGCGTTCAACGCCGACCTGGCCGACGTCGCTGCGCAGCTGGCGGCGGAGAAGGACAACCTCGCGACCGCAGTCCGGTCGCTGGCGCTCGCGCTTGGTGAGGTCTCGACGTTCGTCAAGCAGAACAAGGCCGACCTGACGGCCAACGTGAAGGACCTGGCCTCCGTCACCAGCGTCCTGGTCAAGCAGCAGAAGTCCCTGGCGGAGTTCCTGGACAACGCCCCCACCGCGCTGTCCAACCTTCAGCTCGCGTACAACCCGCGATCGGGGACGCTCGACACGCGCGACAACAACGCCAACACCCTCACCCCGCAGGGGGCCCTGTGCTCACTGCTGATGACGCTGGGGCAGCCGAAGTCGCTGTGCCTGCAGCTCGACGCGTCACTCAAGGCAGCCAATGCGCCGGCGCCGGTCCCTGGCCGTGACCTGACGCTCGGCGGCATCCTGGGCGGTGCGCGGTGAGGACCTCCCGGCTGGTGCTGCCGGTCGTCGCGGCACTGCTCGCCGCCGGCTGCCAGTTCAAGGGCGCCGCGAGCCTGCCGCTGCCCGGCGGGGTGGGCACCGGCAAGGACGCATACAAGGTCAAGGTCCAATTCAGCGACGTACTGGACCTGGTACCCCAGTCCGCGGTCAAGGTGGACGACGTGACGGTGGGCACCGTCTTGTCCATCGAGCTCAAGGGCTACACGGCTCTGGTGACGGTGGCCGTGCGCAAGGACGTGCAGCTGCCGGCCAACGCGCACGCCAGCCTGCGGCAGACCAGCCTGTTGGGGGAGAAGTTCGTCAGCCTGGACCGGCCGACAGGTGAGCCGGCGGTCGGGACGTTGAGCGACGGGGCGTTCATCGGGCTGGACCGGACGACCCGCAACGCGGAGGTCGAGGAGGTCCTCTCGGCGCTGTCCCTGGTGCTCAACGGCGGCAGCCTCGAGCAGCTGCAGACGATCAACCGCGAGCTGGTGCTCGCCCTCAAGGGCCGCGAGGACAAGGTCCGCGACGTGCTCAACCAGCTCAACGTCTTCGTCACCGGCCTGGACAAGCAGCGCGGGGACATTGTCAGGGCCCTGCAGGGCATCGACCGGCTGTCGACCACGCTGGTTGCGCAGCGACAGGTCCTGTCCAACGCACTGCGTGACCTGCCGCCGGGAGCCAAGGTGCTCACCGACCAGCGCAGCCAGCTGACGACGCTGCTCACCGGCCTTGACCGCCTCGGGCAGGTGGCCGTGAAGGTCATCACGGCCTCGCAGCAGAACACCGTCGCCGACCTGCGCTCGCTGCAGCCGATCCTGACCCAGCTCAACGCTGCCGGGGCCAACCTGCCCAACGCGCTCGAGCTGCTGACCACCTACCCCTTCCCGAAGACGGTCCGGGACGGTATCCGCGGCGACTACGCCAACCTGTTCGCCACCGTGGACCTTGATCTGCGCGGCATCGCGCACAACGTGGGTCTGCCGCCATTGCCCGGGGGGGCCGCGGGGCAGTCCAAGGCCCGTCCCTCGCTGCCGCCGCTGGCGCCGGTGCGACCCAGCGGACTGCCGGCGAACCTGGCCGGGCTCCTGCTCGGGGGGCTGTCGTGATCAGCCGGCAGACCAAGCTGCAGCTGCTCGTGTTCGGGCTGATCTCCCTGCTCGGCCTGACCTACACCGGCGTGAAGTACGCCGGGCTCAACTTCATCTCCGACCGCGGCTACCTGGTGTCGGCCGACTTCAGCGACTCCGGTGGCATCTTCACCGGGGCCGAGGTGACGAACCGGGGCGTCCCGACAGGCTCGGTCGAGTCCCTCCAGCTGCAGCCCACCGGCGTGCGCGTAGTGATGCGGCTCAAGCCGGGCAGCGCGATCCCCAACGACGTCAAGGCGGTGATCGGCAACCGCTCCGCGATCGGCGAGCAGTTCGTCGACCTGCAGCCGCAACGCGACGGCGGACCATTCCTGCGACGCGGGGACGTGATCGACCAGCAGCACACGGCGATCCCGATCTCGCCGACCACGCTGCTGGTCAACCTCGACCGGCTGGTGAAAAGCGTCGACCTGAGCCAGCTGGGGATCCTGCTTGAGGAGCTGGGCACGTCCTTCCAGGGTGCCGGAGACAGCCTGCAGCGGCTCGTCGACCGAGGCGACGCCCTGACCCGGTCCGCGACCGACGCCCTCCCGCAGACGACCGCACTCATCCGGGACGGGCAGAAGGTCCTCGACACGCAGCGCGCGGTCGCCGGACAGTTCCAGAGCTTCAACCGCGACCTCGCCGCGCTGAGCACCACCCTGCGCTCCAGCGACCCGGACTTCCGGAAGTTGTTCGCCGACGGTACGACGAGCGCCCTGGCCACCAAGGACCTGCTCGACAGCAACCGGACCGCCCTGCCGGTGCTGCTGGGCAACCTGGTCACCGTCGCACAGGTCCAGGCGGTGCGGCTGCCCGCGCTGCGGCAGATCCTGGTCACCTACCCCAACGTCGTGGCAGGCGGGTTCACCGTGGTTCCCGGCGACGGGACCACCCACTTCGGGCTGGTGCTGAACAACAACCCGCCGCCCTGCCAGGCCGGCTACCAGACGACGGTCAAGCGACCCCCGGCCGACACCACCCTCAAGACACCCAACCTCGCCGCCTACTGCGCCGAGAAGCGCGGAAGCCCCACCGACGTGCGCGGCGCCCAGAACGCGCCCCGGCCGCCAGGGGTCGCGCCCTTCCCGAACGACGGCTCCAACCCGAACGGGACGGGAGCGGGCAGCCCGGCAGGCCTTTCGGGTGGTTCGGCAGGCCTTTCGGGCGGCTCGGCAGGCCTTTCGGGCGGCTCGGCCGGCGCCGGGCGGTCCGCTGCTGCCACCACTCCGGCGGACTCGGTGGTGCTCGGTGACTACAACCCGGTCACCGGCCAGGTCATCACGGCCGACGGGACCCGGCTGACGCTGGGCTCGACCGCCGGCGCCCAGCGCCTGTACGGCGATGAGTCCTGGCATCTGCTCCTGCTCGGTCCCCTGACCTCGTGAGGCCGGGACACAGCCGGGTGCCGCTCGTGGTGCTGCCGGTCCTGCTGGTCGTGCTGCTGGTGACTGCCCTGGTCCTCGAGCTGGGGGTTCGCTCCTCGCGGGCGCTGCAGGGGGCCCACGACGCGGCGATCCGCGCTGCCCGCCAGGAGGCGCTGAACCTCACCGCCCTCGACAGCCGGGACCTGACCGGTTCGCTCGCCCGGGTGATCGCGGGCGCCACTGGGGCGTTCCGGGACGACCTGGTCACCCGGGAGAGCACCCTCGCCCAGGTGATCCCGGCCAACAAGGTCGTCGCGGACGGCACGGTCGTGGAAGCCGGGCTGGTGCGCGGCGACGCCGACACCGCGACGGTGATCGTCGCGATCGACGCCACCATCCGCAACGTCGCCAACCCTCAGGGGCGGATCAACGCCTACCGGATGCGCCTGGACCTCGAACGGCACGGCTCGCGGTGGCTCACCTCGGCACTGCAGTTCGTCGGCTGATGACGACGCCACCGCACGCCGGAGCGGCCGGACCGCCCGACGACCCGTGGGCAGGTGATGGGCCGGCCGTGCACGGACCGCTGGAGCCCGTTCGCGCCCTGGAGGTTCCGGAGGTGCCGGTTGTGCCGGAGGTTGTGGAGGTTGCGAGGGCGCGGGGGGTTCCGGACGTGCCGGAGGTTCCGGAGGCTCCGGAGGCGCGGGGGGTGCCGGAGGTGCTGGACGTGCCGGAGGTTGCGGAGGTTCCGGAGGTGCGGGGGGTTCCGGACGTGCCGGAGGTAACCCCCGCGGGTGCGGCCACCGTTGAGGTGTCGGCGACTGAGGTGTCGCTGACTGAGCCCGAGGTGCCGCCGGGGGAGCTCGGTGGCCGGGACGAGCCGGGAGCGCCCGGCGACGGGCACGCGGCGGCAGTTTCGTCGCCCTGGCTC
>JALYIZ010000082.1 GCA_030775505.1 Actinomycetota bacterium
GGTCCGGACCAGCCCGGGCGTCACCTGCACGACGCGCACCCGCGGCGCCCACTCCAGCGCCAGGGCCCGGGTCAGCACGGTCAGTCCCGCCTTGGCTGCGGCGTAGGCGGCGGTTCCCGGCGCGGGCCGGCGCGCCGCGACGCTGCCGATGTTGACGATCACCCCGCCGTCACTCTGCTGCTGCATCACCGCGTTGGCGGCGCGAGCGACGTAGAGCGGAGCCAGCAGGTTCAGGGCGACGACCCGCTCGGCCAGTCGCGGGCTGGCCTGCGCGACGAGCGCGTCCGGACTCCCTCCGGCGTTGTTGACCACGACGTCCAGCCGCCCGGTGCGCGACACCACCCCCGCGACGAGCGCCTCCACCTCGCCCGGTTCGCGGACGTCACACACCACCATCTCGAACGGGAGACTCCCGGACTGCGTGCGCCCACACACCACCACCTCCGCCCCCGCAGCGGCGAAACCCTCCGCGATCCCGAGGCCGATGCCGCGCGAGCCACCTGTCACCAGGACGGTGCGGCCCGCGAACTCACCCGCCATCAGGACGTCCCCCGTCAGGACGTTGCCCCCTCGACGGAGGCGGCCATCGCACCCGCGGCGAGGTGCCCGAAGGCCATCGCCGGGGTGATGCACGCGCCGGGCCCGGGGTAGGCGTGGCCCATCATCGACGCCATCGTGTTCCCGCAGGCGTAGAGGCCTTCGATGGCGGTGCCGTCCGGACGGAGCACCCGGGCCTGCTCGTCGCAGACCAGTCCGCCCTTGGTGCCGAGGTCGGACAGCACCACCTGTCCGGCGTAGAAGGGGCCCTGCGCGACGGGGGCCAGCGACGGGTTCGGCCACCGGTGCGGGCCCGGGATACCCGGGTAGCGCTGGAAGACGGCCAGCACCTGCCGCTCGTAGCTGTCCCCAGCGCCCCGGCCGAACTCGCCGTCGACGCCGAGGTCCACGAAGTGGTTGTAGCGCTGCACCGTCGCGGCCAGGTCGGGTGCGTCCAGTCGCTCGGCCAGCTCCGCCACGGTGGCGCACCTGATGAGTGCACCGGCCTCCACCCACGGGGTCGTGTCCGCACCGGGACGCAGGCCACCGAAACCGTAGGTGTCGAAAAAGTGCTGGTCAGCGACGAACCAGGACGGGATCGCGCGCCCGTCGCGCGCCTGCGCGGCGAGCATCAGGTGCCCGAAGGTGTTGTAGGGCGTCCCCTCGTTGACCCACCTGCGCCCGGCCTGGTCGACGATGATGCCTCCGGGCGCGGCCCGCTCCCAGAGCAGGAATGACGGCGCGCCGTCGGGCCGCAGGAAGCCCGGCGCCCACCAGCAGTCCTCGAGCAGGTCTGTCGCGGCGCCGAGCTCGATGCCGGCACGGATGCCGTCGCCGGTGTTGCCCTCCGCTCCGAGCGTCCACTGCGCGTGGGCCACCACGGGCGCCTGGAGGTCCGCCCGCATGGGGGCATTGCGCTCGAAGCCGCCTGCCGCGAGCAACACCCCGGCCGGCGCGTCGATGACGACGTCGCGCCCCTCCCGGCGCGCGCGCACCCCCGTGACGTGGCCGTCGCGGGTCTGGAGGTCCAGGAACGGCGCGCTGCCCCACAACGCCACCCCCGCCGCCTCGCAGGCGATCAGCAGCTGGGCGATCAGTGACTGCCCACCCCACATCGGGCCGGTCGGTCCCGTGTCGGGGATCGGCGGGCCGCCGTCCCCCATCGCCATCTTGGGCAGGACGGGTCGGGGCACCGACGCCAGCCGGTCGTGCGTGAACATCTTCGGCGTGATGGCCCGCCCGGTCAGCAGCCCGCCCGGCAGATCGGGGTGGTAGTCGGGGTAACCGGTCATGAACGAGAAGCGGACACCCCGGTCCTCGAGGTAGGCGATGGTCGGGGCGGCGGCGGCGAGAAAGGCCTCCTGCATGGCGGCCGGGGTCCGGTCACCGACCGTGTGCCGCATGTAGGTGCGGGCCGCGTCGAGATTGTCGGGCTGGCCGGCTGCCAGGACGTGCAGGTTGGCGGGCGCCCACAGCCCGGCACCGGACAGAGCAGTGGTTCCGCCGAAATACTCGGCCTTCTCCAGCACGACCACGCGCAGACCCCGGTCGGCCGCGGACAGCGCCCCCACCAGGCCGCCGGCGCCGGAGCCGACCACGACGACATCGAACTCGCTCACCTGCTCGGACACGTCGCGCTCCCCGTCCTCGCTACCGTGGCGCCGTGCCCGCACCGGCCCCGCTGACTTCCGTGCCGCCTCCCTCGATGATCGAGCGGATGACGCTGGTCCTCGATGCGTTCGACGCGGCGTCGCCCCGACTCACCCTGCCGGAGATCTGCGCGCGGACCGGGCTGCCGCGCTCGACGACCCACCGGATCCTGGACCAGCTGGTCCGGCTCCGCTGGCTCGAGCACAGCGCCGGCAGCTACGGCCTGGGCATGCGGCTGCTCGAGCTGGGCGGGCTCGCAGTTGCCAACAACGCCCTGCGCGAGGTGACCGCGCCCCTGCTGTACGCGCTCCACCAGCGGACCGGAGCACCGTGCTCGCTGGCGGTGCTGGACCGGCGCGACGTCGTGTACGTCGACCGTGTCGGGGGCGGTCCCGCGGCCAAGCTCGTGACACGGGTCGGGGGTCGCGCACCTGCGCACGCCACCGCCGCCGGTAAGGCCATGCTCGCCTGGGCCGACGAAGCCATGCTGTCGGCGCTGTACCGGGAGCGGCTGCCCAGCCACACGCCACGCACCATCACCAGCCTGGAGCTGCTGCGCCAGGACCTGGCCCAGGTCCGCGGGCGAGGCGGCGTCGCGTACGAGCGCGAGGAGTCGGTACCCGGACTGTCCAGCGTCGCCGTCGCGCTGCGTGGGCCGGGCCGGGCGCTCGCGGCTCTGGAGCTCAGCGGTGCCACACGCTCGGTCCACCTGGAACGGCTCGCGCTTCACGTGCAGGAGGCCGCGCGCGAGGCCGGGCGGGCCTTGTTCCCGCCGCAGGGCAGACGCAGACCGAGGGCGGTCCCGGCCCCGAGCCCGTGGCCGCCGGGCGCGCTCGACCGGCTCGTCCAGGGCATCGGTGGCGACTATTGGCTGTGAGCGGGTCATCGGCCGCCGACCGGACGGTCGAAGAACTCCAGGGCCATCCGCTCGAAGGCGTCCTTGCGCTCGACCTGCACCCAGTGCCCGCAGCGGGAGAAAATCCGCAGGTCGGCCTTGGGCATGCGGCGTGCGGGGAACAGCGCGCCTTCGACGGGAGCGACCCGGTCGTCACGACCCCAGGCGAGCAGGACCTCCTGCCTGATCCGCTGGACCTCCGCCCACAGCGGGAGCGGGTCGGCCATGGCCGGGTCGTAGAAGGTCGCGTAGGCGTCCTGCAGCGTCTGGATCGCCCCAGGCTGCAGGGCCGTCTGCATGCGCGAGTCGATGAGCTCGTCAGTGACCAGCCGCTGGTCGAAGACCATCGTGCGCAGCCAGTCGGCCATCCGTTCGCGGCTCGGTGCGGCGTTGAAGTCCATCAGTCGCTTGATGCCCTCGCTCGGCACCGGGCCGAGGATGTTGGCCCCCGTCCCGCCAGGCCCCATGAGCAGCAGCCGGTCGACCCGTCCAGGGTGGTCCAGGGCGACCCTGACAGCGACGTCACCGCCCATCGAGTTTCCGAGCAGGCCCACCTTCTCCAGTCCCAGCGCATCGAGGAACCCCACCACCGCGTCAGCGGCGATACGCAGGTAGTTCCTGTCGAATGGCAACGGCCGCTCGCTACCCCCGAAGCCCGGCTGGTCGAGCACCAGGCAGCGCAGCCGCGCGGCGAGCGCCGGCAGGACCTCACCGAAGTTGGCCCACCCGCTCACCCCGGGACCCGAGCCGTGGAGCAGGACGACGGGCGGCCCTTCCCCGACGTCGTGGAAGTGCAGCGACCGCCCGTCGACCGACACGTGCCGCTCCGTGCCCTCCCTCGTCAACGTCACCGCGCCTCCGCGACCAGTTCGAGGGCGATGTCGATCAGCTGGTCCTCCTGGCCACCGACGAGCTTGCGCTCCCCGGCCCGGACCAGCAGCTGGGCCCCCGACACCCCGTACCGCTCTGCCTGGCGGTAGGCGTGCTTGAGGAAGCTCGAGTAGACGCCGGCGTACCCCATCAGCAGGGCCAGCCGGTCGAGCTGGCACTCCTCGTCCATGACGGGGCGCACCACGTCCTCGGCCGCGTCGATGATGCCGAACACGTCGACCCCTGTCCGGATGCCGAGCTTGTCGGCCGCGGCGACGAACGCCTCGACCGGGGTGTTGCCTGCCCCAGCGCCGAACCGCCGGGTGGAACCGTCGATCTGGACCGCGCCGGCCCGGGCGGCCAGGATCGAGTTCGCCACGCCGAGCCCCAGGTTCTCGTGCCCGTGGAAGCCGACCTGGGCGTCTGCCCCGAGCTCGGCCACCAGCGCCGCGACGCGGTCGCCCGCCTGCTCCATCACCAGCGCCCCGGCCGAGTCCACGACGTAGACGCACTGGCACCCGGCGTCGGCCATGATCCGGGCCTGCCGGGCCAGCGACTCCGGAGGCTGCGAGTGCGCCATCATCAGGAACCCGACCGTCTCCAGCCCCAGCTCGCGCGCCAGCCCGAAGTGCTGGCGGGACACGTCCGCCTCGGTGCAGTGTGTGGCGACGCGGCAGACCGTCGCGCCCGAGTCCGTCGCCGCCCTGATGTCGTCCTTGGTCCCCAGCCCCGGCAGCATCAGGAAGGCGATCTTGGCGCGCTTCGCGGTGCGCACGGCAGCGGTCATCAGGTCCTGCTCCGGGGTCTTGCTGAAGCCGTAGTTGAACGACGACCCGCCCAGGCCGTCCCCGTGCGAGACCTCGATGACGGGGACACCCGCCGCGTCAAGAGCCGCCACGATCGCGACGACCTGCTCCTCGGTGAACTGGTGGCGTTTGGCGTGGGAGCCGTCGCGCAACGAGGAGTCGGTCAGGCGCACGTCGAGGGAGTCACTGAAGGGCATGTCGCGTCCTATCCGATGGGGGACAGAGTTGCCGACGTCGCCAGGACCTCGCCGACACGTACGGCCGCCGCGGTCATGATGTCGAGGTTGCCGGCGTAGGGCGGGAAGAAGTCTCCGGCTCCCTCGACCTCGAGGAACACCGCAACCCGCGCGAGCCCACCGGAGACATCCGACGGCTCGTCGAACTGCGCCTCGCTGCGAGCCCGGTAGCCCGGCACGTACTGGGCCACCTCCGCGACGCGCCGGGCCACGGCGTCCGCCACGGCCGCCCGGTCCGCGTCGGCCGGGATGGCGCAGAAGACGGTGTTGCGCATGAGGACCGGCGGGTCCGCGGGGTTGAGGATGATGATCGCCTTGCCGCGCGCCGCGCCACCGACGACCTCGATCCCCCGACTGGTGGTCCGGGTGAACTCGTCGATGTTGTCCCGCGTCCCCGGCCCGGCCGACTTCGACGACACCGCCGCAACGATTTCGGCATAGGAGACGGGAACCACGCAGCTGATGGCGTGGACGATCGGGATGGTTGCCTGCCCGCCGCAGGTGACCAGGTTGAGGTTGGCGGCGCCGAGGTGCTCGGACAGGTTCGCCGCCGGCACGACGTAGGGCCCGATCGCGGCCGGGGTCAGGTCGATCGCCCGGATCCCCGCCTCGGCATAGCGCGGGGCGTTGGCGCGGTGCACGTACGCGGAGGTGGCCTCGAACACCAGGTCGGGCAGCTCGGGCTGGGCCAGCAGCCAGTCGACGCCCTCCGCACTCGCCTCCAGACCCGCCGCACGCGCGCGCTGCAGGCCCTCCGAGGCCGGGTCGACGCCCACCATCCAACGGGGCTCGACATGCGGGGACCGCAGCAGCTTCGCGAGAAGGTCGGTAGCGATGTTGCCGGAGCCGACGATGGCCGCTGTCATTGTCGTCATCGAGTGCACCTCATGTGAAGGAGAGTCCGACCGAGCCCATACCGGCGAAGTGCGCGACGACCTCGTCGCCCGGTCCGACGTCGTAGGCCCGCGTGCACGAGCCGGGCAGGACCACGTGGCCCGCGAGCAGCCGGACCCCGAAGGCCGCGACGGTGCGGGCGAGCCACGCGACGGCGATCGCCGGATCGCCGAGGACGGCGTCGGACCGCCCGGCGGCGACCTGCTCGCCGTTGCGGTGCAACGTCGCGTCGATGCCGCGCAGGTCGATGTCGGCGGGTGTCCGCCGCTCGCCACCGAGGACCAGGCCGGCTGACGAGGCGTTGTCGGCGACGGTGTCGGCCAGTCCGATCTTCCAGTCCGCTATCCGGCTGTCGATGAGCTCGATGGCCGGGACGACGTAGTCCGTGCAGCGCAGCACGTCGGCGACGGTGCACCCCTCGCCGGGGAGGTCGTCACCGAGGACGAAGCCGACCTCGACCTCGACGCGCGGCGCGATGAAGCGGCCGGCCGCGACCGGGACGTCCTGTGTCAGGACCATGTCGTCGAGCAGGTGTCCGTAGTCCGGCTCGTCCACGCCCATCATCTGCTGCATCGCGAGTGAGGACAGCCCGACCTTGTGCCCCCGGACAACAGCTCCGTCGGCCAGCCGCCGTCGGATGTTGACCAGCTGGATCTCGTAGGCATCGACCACGTCGATCCCGGGGTGGCTCGTGGTCAGCGGCGGGACCGGCGTGCGGGTGCGTTCCGCATCGGCCAGCAGTGCTGCCACCTCACGCCGGGCCCCGTCGCTCAGGCCCACGGGGAACCCAGCCCGAACTGGCCCTTGAAGAACACCAGCGGTCCGGCGTCCCGGTGGGTCACGAGCTGGCGGACCCGGCCGATCACCACGTCGTGGTCACCTGCCTGGTGCACGGCCTCGATGTCGCAGTGCACCGTCGCCAGGACGCCCTCGAGGGTCGGCCCGCACGGGCTGGTCCGCCAGGCAACCCCCTCGAACTTGTCGCCACCGCTGCTCGCGAAGGCCGCGCACACGTGCTGCTGGTCCTCGGCGAGCACATTGACACAGAAGGCACCGGAGTCCCGGATCAGCGGCCAGCTGCGCGACGTGTGCGCCGGGCAGAACAGCACCAGGGGCGGCTCCAGGGACACCGACGCGAAGGACTGGCAGCTGAACCCGACGGGGACGTCGCCGGTCATGCCGGTGACGACGGTGACGCCGCTGCAGAACTGGCCCAGGACCCGGCGCATCTCCACCGGGGACAGGGTGAGGTCCACGGTCATCGACCGCCCCAGCGGTGGCCCCAGTAGCTGTCGGCCGTGATGTCCTCCGCCGTGTAGTCGTCCTCGGCGATCCGCCGGCCGAAGCAGCCCAGCTCAATGTCGAACCCGCTGGGCGTGGCCACGTAGAACGACACCATGTGGTCGTTGGTGTGCCGGCCCAGCGTCGACGACAGCGGGAACTTCCGCTTGTGCACGCGGTCCAGGGCCCGGCCGACGTCGTCGAGTTCAGTGACCTCGAACATCGCGTGGACGATGCCGTTCGCGGCCGGCCACGGGGCCAGCGCGAGTGTGTGGTGGCGCTCGTTGCAGCTGAGGAACCGCAGGAAGGTGCGGGCATCGGGGTCGGTCCCGGGCATGCCGGCCGGCAGCCGGAAGGCCCCGCGGCTGCGGAAGCCGAGCAGCTGTGTGTAGAAGTCGTAGGACTCGGCGAGGTCGAGGGTCGGGAGCACCACATGGCCCATGCCCTGGCCGCCGGTGACGAACGTCGCGCCATGCGGGGTGACCAGCCGGTCGTGACGGAGCGCCACGCCGTGGAAGAGCTCCAGCGAGGTGCCGGCGGGGTCCTGCGTGCTCGCGAACTCCTGAACGCGGCGCTCGTCGGCTTCCGCGCCCGTGCCGGTCTTGACGGGGGCCCCAGCCGCCTCGAGGCGGCGCACGACCTGCTCCCAGGTCCGGGCGTCGCGGCACTCCCAGCCGACGGTGACCAGCCGGTCGGCCTGACCGGGCTGGACTACCAGGCGCGCCGGTCGCTCGTCCACCCGCAGATAGAGGGCCTCGGGGTCAGGCCCATCGCCGACGGCCAGGCCGAGAACATCCACCGCAAGCTCGCGCCAGCGCGCCAGGTCGGTGGTCTCGACGACCAGGTAGCCCAGCGAGTGCACCCTCGCGTCGGTCTCCATCACACCATCGCGTCCTCGATCGGCAGCCCGAACGCACCCTTGCCATACATGGCGAGCCAGCGCTCCACGTCATTGGCAGCATGCACGCTGCCCGCGTGCGCGTCGCGCCAGGCCCGCTCGATCGGGTTGCCCGACTTCAACGACCTGCCACCGGAGTTCTTGAACAGCAGGTCGATCGACTCGATCGCGCGCTCGGTGCCCCGCACCTGGTCGCGCCTGGCCCGCAGTCGCAGCTCCATCGGGAGGTCCTCGCCGGCGGCCGCAAAGCGCATCTCCTCGTCGAGGTTGCGGGCCAGCTGCAGCCAGGCCGCGTCGATGTCGGAGGCCGCCCGGGCTACCCGCACGTGCGCGAAGGGGTCCTGCGCGACCTTCTGGCCCCCATAGGAGATCCGGACCCGCTCGCGCATCGTCTCGACGTGCGCCTCGTAGGCGCCCTGCGCCATGCCGATGATCGGCGTCGTGATGGTGTCGCTGAAGACGGTGCCGAAGGGCAGCCGGTAGAGGGGTGCGGTGTTGAGCTCCTGGCCGGGGCAGCGGAGGGCGCTCACGTCGTTGAAGCTCAGCGTCCGGTGGGCCGGGATGAAGATGTCGTCGATCTCGATGTCGTTGCTACCCGTTCCGCGCAGGCCGACGACGTCCCACACGTCGTGGATCGTGTAGTCGCTGCGCGGCACGAGGATCGTGAGGAAGTCGGTGGGCTTGCCCTCGGGGCCCATCACCAGCGCTCCGAGCAGCACCCAGCTGCAGTGGTCGCAGCCAGAGGAGAAGGCCCACCGGCCCGTCCCCCGGTAGCCGCCCTCGACGGCGGTGAGCTTGCCGGTCGGTGCGTACGAGGACGACACGAGAGTGAGCGGGTCGCTCCCCCACACCTCCTGCTGGGCCTCGTCGGGGAACAACGCGATCTGCCAGGGGTGCACCCCGATGACCGAGCTGCACCACCCGGTCGACCCGTCCGCCGAGGCGATGGCCCGGATCACGTCGTAGAACTCGACCGGGTCGGTCTCCAGGCCGCCGAAGCGGGCGGGCTGCAGCATGGAGAAGACGCCTGCCTGGGCGAGCTCGGCCACCGACTCCTCCGGCAGCCGACGCTCGCTGTCGCCGCGGCCGGCCCGCTCCCGGAAGCCGGGGAGCAGGTCCTGGACCGCCTCGAGCACCTTGTTCGTCATCTGTAGGTCCTACCTGCCTGCTGGTCGGGGATCTCGCCGGCTGTGACGCTAGGCACCGCCGGGCACCTCCGCACTGCGTCAGTCCCACTGAGTGGGACAGTTGTGGTGGCGTTCGACATCATGATGCGGCGAGCCGACCGGCACGGCGGCCGAAGAAGGTGCCGTCCCCCAGCGACGTGCCGCTGACGTATCCCCAGGCGGCCAGTCCCTGGCTGGCCCGGCCGGCGGCCCACAGGCCGGGGAGTGGCTCGCCGTCCAGGTGCAGCAC
>JALYIZ010000083.1 GCA_030775505.1 Actinomycetota bacterium
GGGGTAGCCGGTGAGGTACCAGCCGACGTGCTTGCGGAAGTCGCGCACGGCCATGCCCTCGTCGCCCTTGGCCTCGACGAGAAGCCGGGCGTGCCGGCGCATCACCGCCACGACCTCACCCAGCAGCGGCGCCCCCTGGACCGGCCGGCCGTCGAACGCGTCGGCCAGGTCGCGGAACAGCCACGGCTTGCCCAGGCAGCCCCGACCGACCACGACACCGTCGCACCCGGTCTGGGCCCGCATCACCAGGGCGTCCCTGGCATCCCAGATGTCTCCGTTGCCCAGGACCGGGATGTCGGTCACGGCGGCCTTCAGCGCGGCGATGGCCGACCAGTCGGCCCGGCCGGAGTACAGCTGCTCGGCGGTACGGGCATGGAGCGCCACCGCGGCCGCCCCCTCGTCCCGCGCGGCCCGCGCGGCTTCGAGATAGGTCAGGGTCTGCTGGTCCACGCCCATCCTCATCTTGACGGTGACGGGCACGTCCCCGGCAGCCGACACGGCGGCAGCGACGATCCGTGCCACCAGCCGATGCCGCACCGGCAGCGCAGCACCTCCTCCGCGCCGGGTCACCTTGGGGGAGGGGCAGCCCATGTTGAGGTCGATGTGGTGGACCTGCGACTGGTCGATGACCTTGTGGACGGCCGCGGCGGCCACCTGCGGGTCGACGACGTAGAGCTGGACACTGCGCACCGACTCCCCCGGCGCGAACCCCACCATGCGATGGGTCGTGGCGTTGTCCTGCAGCAGAGCCCGTCCCGACACCATCTCGCTCACGTAGAGGCCTGCCCCGTAGGAGCGGCACAGCTGGCGGAACGCCGCGTTGGTGACACCTGCCATCGGGGCCAGCACGACCGGTGGGCTCACCTCGAGCGGCCCGATCCTCAGCACCACAGCTCCGTGATGGCGATGTCGAGCTGGGCGAGCAGCTCGCGCAGAAGCGGCAGGGACAGGCCGATGACGTTCCCCGCGTCGCCGTCGATGCCGGCGAGGAAGGGGGCGGACCGCCCGTCGAGGGTGAAGGCGCCCGCGACCCCGAGGGGCTCCCCGCTCGCGACATAGGCCGCGATCTCGGCGTCGGAGGGGGTACCGAACCGGACGACGGTGGAGGCGACTCCCGAGCGCATCTGGTCGCCGCTGACGACGCAATGGCCGGTGAGGAGCTCGCCGGACCGGCCCCTCATCACCTCCCAGCGCCGCACCGCCTGCGCCGCCGAGGCCGGCTTGCCGTGGACCTCTCCGTCAATGAGCAGCATCGAGTCGCAGCCGACCACGACCGCGTCCGGGCGGAGCCGCGCGACGGCCTGCGCCTTGCGGACCGCCAGGGTCTCGACGAGCTGTCCGGCCTGACCAGTCACCGCCGACTCGTCAACCCCGCTGACGACGACCTCCGGGTCCAGGCCGGCGTCGCGCAGCAGGCGAAGCCGCGCCGGCGAGGCGGAGGCCAGGACGAGAGGACGCGACGACACGGGCGGTGATTCTCCCATGCCGCGGTCGCCGCGATCAGCCTCCGCAGCTGACGAAGTAGGTCATGTACCAGCCGGGCTTGCGCGCCGGTCCCACCGTGAACTCCGCCGACCCGTAGCGCCCACCACCCTGGCTCTTGTAGCCCTTGGGGAACTCGTGGGTGAAGAAGCACTCGTAGTCCCTGCGGGCCGGGCGGAACTCGCAGTGGGCCAGCGCGAGGTGGGTCGCCTCCGACCGCATGAGCTGGAGCTGCTCGCGCGCCGCCGGGTCGGTGACGTGCTTGAGCGACACGACGTCGTCGCGGTTCCACGCGTCCGCCAGGTAGCGCATCGCTGCCTCAGGGGTGGCGAAGTGCGGCCCGGACACAGGCGGGACGGGTGCGTGGGTGGGTGTCGGCAGCGCCGCGGCGCTCGCCCGGACCGGCACCGTGGCGGCGACGACCGAGCGCCCCTGCCCGCATCCGGCGGTCCCGACAGCGACGGAAAGCGCGAGGCAGAGCGTGGCGACGAGCCTGTTCACGGACGGTCCCCCAACCAGGTGTGAGGGGGCGAGCATGCCAGAAGTGCCGGTCGGGAGTGTGTCCCGGAGTGGGTATCGTGGGCACCGGCCCGGCTTCCCCCGCCGCGAGGGCCGCCGCCACGGTGGAGAAGAGAACGAACGTGCCCGCGTTGGCCCCGCTGCGAGTCCAGGTCATCGGCTTCACCCACTTCGACCCGCCGTCGGACGTGCCGTGGACCACTGACGTCGACGGCGGCCAGGCGCTCGCCGAGTTCGCCGGGCGCGCCTGCTACCAGTCGTGGTCCAAGCCCAACCCGGCCACCGCGACCAACGAGGGCTACCTCCGGCACATCCTCGAGGTCGGCCACCTGTCGGTCCTCGAACACGGCTCGGTCACCTTCTACCTGTCCGGGGTGTCGCGCTCGCTCACCCACGAGCTGATCCGCCACCGGCACTTCTCCTACAGCCAGCTCTCCCAGCGTTACGTCCCTGAGCGCGACGCGGCGATGGTCGAGCCCGAGGTCATCGCGGAGGACCCGGAGCTGCACGCGATGTTCCTCGAGGCGACGGAGCAGGCGCTGACCTCCTACACGAAGCTGCTCGAAGGCCTGGAGAAGAAGTTCGCCGACGTCGACAACCTGACGGCCCGTCGCAAGCAGGCCCGCCAGGCCGCCCGGACGGTCCTGCCCAACGCCACCGAGACGCGGATCGTCGTCACGGGCAACTACCGGGCCATGCGGCACTTCGTGGCGATGCGGGCGAGCGAGCATGCGGACGTCGAGATCCGGGAGCTCGCGATCGCGATGCTCCGCGAGCTCAAGCGGGTGGCCCCCAACGTCTTCGCGGACTTCGAGATCAGCGCCCTGCCCGATGGCACCGAGGTCGCGAGCTCGCCTCTGGTCGGCGAGGGCTAGCCCGGCGCGTGTGACGCACTCCTGACACACGTGCAGGAATCTGTCATACTCTCCGCATGGAGCCCCTGGAGCGGTTCGAGGCGCGGGTCGCCGCCGAGGACAAGGTCGAGCCAGCCGACTGGATGCCGGACGGGTACCGCACGCTGCTCACCCGCCAGATCGCGCAGCACGCCCACTCCGAGATCGTCGGCATGCTGCCCGAGGGCAACTGGATCAGCCGCGCACCGAGCCTGCGGCGCAAGGGGATCCTGCTCGCGAAGGTGCAGGACGAGGCGGGCCACGGCCTGTACCTCTACAGCGCCGCCGAGACCCTGGGGACCAGCCGCGAGGAGCTCGTCGGGCAGCTGCTCGCCGGCACGGCCAAGTACTCGAGCATCTTCAACTACCCGACGCTGACCTGGGCGGACTGCGGCGCCATCGGCTGGCTCGTCGACGGCGCCGCCATCATGAACCAGGTCCCCCTCTGCCGCTGCTCCTACGGTCCCTACGCCCGCGCGATGGTCCGGGTCTGCCGCGAGGAGTCGTTCCACCAGCGCCAGGGTTTCGAGATCATGAACGTCCTGGCGCACGGCACGCCGGCCCAGCAGGCCATGGCGCAGGACGCCCTCGACCGGTGGTGGTGGCCGTCGCTGATGATGTTCGGCCCGCCTGACGCGCAGTCGACGCACTCCGACACCTCGATGCGGTGGAAGGTGAAGCGGTTCACCAACGACGAGCTGCGTCAGAAGTTCGTCGACATGACCGTGCCGCAGGCCCAGTTCCTCGGGCTGCGCATTCCTGACCCCGAGCTGGCTTTCGACGGGGAGCACTGGAGGTTCGGCGAACCGGACTGGTCGGAGTTCTTCCGGGTCCTCAAGGGCGACGGACCGTGCAACGCCGAGCGACTCGCCGCGCGACGCAAGGCCCACGCCGATGGCGCGTGGGTGAGAGAGGCAGCGTCGGCACATGCCCGCAAGCGGGCCGCCCGCCGGGAGGTCGCGTGAGCATCGAGCAGGACCGCTGGCCGATGTGGGAGGTCTTCGTCCGGGCGCGCACGGGGCTCGCCCACCAGCACGTCGGCAGCCTGCATGCCCCGGACCCCGAACTTGCTTTGTCGAACGCCCGCGATGTGTACACCCGCAGGGGAGAGGGTTCGTCGCTCTGGGTGGTCCCGTCGGCCCAGGTCGTGGCCAGCGACCCTGATGACAAGGACGTCCTGTTCGGCCTCGACGAGGAGTACCGGCACCCCAGCCACTACACCGTGCCCGAGGGCGTGCACGGGATCTGATGCTGACGTCCTCCCCGCCCGTCGAGGTCGCCCTCCGTCTGGGTGACACCTGCCTCGTCCTCGCCCAGCGACTGGGCGAGTGGTGCGGGCATGCGCCGGTCCTGGAGGAGGACATCGCGCTGGCCAACATCGCCCTGGACCTGCTAGGCCACGCCCGCGGGCTGCTGACGCGGGCCGGCGAGCTCGAGGGCACCGGCCGGGACGAGGACGACCTCGCCTATCTGCGGGAGGCCGCCGAGTTCCGCAACGTGGCCCTCGCCGAGCTCCCCAACGGTGACTTCGGGAAGACCATTCTCCGGCAGTTCTTCTACGACGCCTATGCGGTGCCGCTCTGGTCCGAGCTGGCCTCGTCCACGGACCCCGGACTCGCCGGGATTGCCGCCAAGGCAGTCAAGGAGTCCACCTACCACCTGCGTCACTCGGGCGGCTGGGTCGTCCGCCTGGGCGACGGGACCGAGGAATCGCACGCGCGGATGCAGTCCTCCCTCGACCTCCTGCTGCCCTACACCCGCGAGCTGTTCACCGACGACGAGGTCGACGCCACCGCCGCCGCGGCAGGAGTCGCGCCGTTGCCCTCCTCACTGAGGGTGAGGTGGCGAGGCACGGTGGAGACGGTTCTGGGTGAGGGTGGGTTGCGCGTTAACCCTGATGTCCTTGACCAGCCTGCTCCCGGCCTGGGGGGCCGCCAGGGCGTTCATACCGAGCACCTGAGCCAGCTGCTCGCCGAGATGCAGGTCGTGCACCGCGCGCACCCCGGTGCGGCGTGGTGAGCGCGGTGGAGCGGGCCTGGGCGCTGCTCGCTGAGGTCCCCGACCCCGAGCTGCCCAGCGTGTCCGTGGTCGACCTCGGCATCGCGCGCGATGTCCGGGTGACGGACGGGAGGGTCGTCGTGACCATCACGCCCACGTACAGCGGGTGCCCCGCGATGGCCGAGATCCGTACCGACGTCCGGGACAAGCTCGCCTCCGCCTTCCCCGACGTCGAGGTCATGACGGTGCTCTCGCCCGCCTGGACGACCGACTGGATCACCGACGAGGGACGACGCAAGCTGGCCGCGACCGGCATCGCGCCACCGGCCGGGCGGGTCGCCCTGTCCTTGACGGTCCTCGGCGCGGACCGTCCGGCACACTGCCCCCTGTGCGGCAGCGCATCTGTCGAGGAGCTTGCCGCCTTCGGCTCCACCTCCTGCAAGGCACTGTGGCGCTGCCTGTCCTGCCGGGAGCCGTTCGACTACGTCAAGCAGCACTGACGTGTTCCACCCGCTCACCGTCGCCGACGTCCGGCGCGAGACCGACGACTGCCTGTCCCTGGCCTTCGCCGTGCCCGCGGAGCTCGCCGCGGAGTTCGCGTTCCTGCCCGGGCAGTACCTGACGCTGCGCGCCGTCCTCGACGGGACCGAGGTGCGGCGTTCCTACTCCCTGTGCTCGGCACCCTCCGACGGCGAGCTGCGGGTCGCGGTGAAGCACGTCCCCGGCGGGGTGTTCTCCGGCCACGTCGCGTCCTCGGTCCGGGTCGGGGACGTCCTCGAGGTGCTCGCGCCCGACGGCCGGTTCACGCCGCTGCCCGAGCCGCGCCCCCACCGACACGTGTTGGGCATCGCCGCCGGCAGCGGGATCACTCCTGTGATCGGGATCGTCCGCCATGTTCTGGCCACCGAGCCGACGGCGCGGGTCACGCTCGTCTACGGCAACCGCGGACTCGCCTCGGTCATCTTCCGCGAGGCCCTGGCCGACCTCAAGGATCGCTACCTCGACCGGCTGCGCGTCCTGCACGTGCTGTCCCGCGAAGGAACCGCCCTGCCGGTGAGCTCCGGCCGCATCGACGCCGACAAGGTCGGGCTGCTGTGCCAGACCCTGCTGGACCCGCACGACGTCGACGAGGTGTTCGTCTGTGGGCCGCAGGAGATGAGCGTCGCGGTTCGGGCGGCCCTGCTCACCGCCGGCGTCGACGCCCATCGGGTGCACGTGGAGCTGTTCGGGACACCGACTGCCCCGCCCCCGCCGCCGCCGGACCCCTCGGCCACCGGCGCCGTGGCCAAGGTCGTGCTGCGGGGGATCACGGCCACCGTTGAGGTGGAGCCGGGGGAGACCCTGCTCGACGCCGGTCGCCGGGCCGGACTGGAGCTGCCCTGGTCCTGCACCGCGGGGGTGTGTGCCACCTGCCGGGCGCGGGTCAGCGGCGCCGTCGACATGGCCGTCAACCACGCACTCGAGCCGTGGGAGCTTGAGGCGGGATACCGGCTGACCTGCCAGAGCCGGGCCGTCGACCGCGACCTCGTCGTCGACTACGACGCCTGACCGGCTGCACGGGCCGGCGCGGGTAGCCTGCTGGCATGAGCGCACCCCTGGCGCCGTTCGGTCACGTCCTGACAGCGATGGTGACCCCGTTCACCCCTGACGGCGACCTCGACCTCGCCCGGGCCGCCGAGCTCGCCGACCGGCTCGTCTCCCGGGGCAACAACGGGCTGGTGGTCTCCGGCACCACCGGGGAGGCCCCGACCACCACCGACCGCGAGAAGTCGGACCTGCTGCGGGCCGTCGTCGACGCCGTCGGCGGGCGGGCCCAGGTGCTTGCCGGCGTCGGGACCTACGACACGCGCGGCTCCGTGGAGCTCGCGCGCGAGGCCGAGAAGGCCGGAGCGCAGGGCCTGCTCGTGGTGACGCCCTACTACTCCAAGCCCCCGCAGGCGGGGATCATCGCGCACCTTCGGGGCGTCGCCGACGCCACGGCGCTGCCGGTGATGCTCTACGACATCCCCGGCCGGACCGGGACGGCGCTGGAGACCGACACCCTCGTCGAGCTCTCCGCGCATCCGCAGATCGTGGCGGTCAAGGACGCGAAGGACGACCTTCAGGCCACCGCGGAGCTGCTGAGCCGGTGCGACCTGGCCGTGTACTCCGGTACCGATGCCCTGAACCTGCCGCTGCTCGCCCTGGGGGCCGTCGGCGTCGTCAGCGTCGTCAGCCACGTCGTGACCGAACAGATCGTGTCGCTCGTCGCGGCCCACCACGCCGGTGACGCGGCCACCGCCCGCACCATCAACCGTGCGCTCCAGCCGGTCTACACCGGGATTTTCCGCAGCCAGGGCGCCATCATGACGAAGGCCGCCCTGGACCTCCTCGGCTTCCCGGTCGGTCCCCTACGGCTCCCGCTGGTCGAGGCCACGGCCGTGGAGCGCGCCCTGCTCCGCCAGGACCTGGCCGAGGCCGGGCTGCTGCCGCCGTCGTGAGCCGTCACCCGTGAGCCACCCCCACCCGGGGCTGCAGGCCCCGCCGCCCCTGCCCGACGGAGGGTTGCGCATCGTCGCCCTCGGCGGCCTGGCCGAGATCGGCCGGAACATGACGGTGTTCGAGCACGCCGGCCGGCTGCTGATCGTGGACTGCGGCGTGCTGTTCCCCGAGGTGGACCAGCCCGGGATCGACCTGATCCTGCCGGACTTCTCCTACATCCGCGACCGCCTCGACGACATCGAGGCCGTGGTGCTTACCCACGGCCACGAGGACCACATCGGCGCGCTGCCTTACCTGCTGCGGGAGCGGGGCGACCTCCCGGTGATCGGCAGCCGGTTCACCCTCGCGCTGCTCGAGGCGAAGCTGCGCGAGCACCGACTCACGCCGCGGACCACCGTCGTGAAGGAGGAGGACCGGCTGGAGCTCGGTCCGTTCGACTGCGAGTTCTTCGCCGTCAACCACTCCATTCCGGATGCGCTTGCGGTGGCCATCCGGACCACGGCCGGCCTGGTCCTGCACACGGGCGACTTCAAGATGGACCAACTGCCCCTCGACGGCCGGCTGACCGACCTGGGCGGCTTCGCGCGCCTGGGGCGCGAGGGCATCGACCTGCTGATGTCGGACTCGACCAACGCCGAGGTCCCCGGCTTCGTCACGCCCGAGCGGGAGATCGGTCCGGTCATCGACGAGGTGATGCGGATGGCCTCGCGCCGGGTCATCGTCGCCTGCTTCGCCAGCCACGTGCACCGGGTCCAGCAGGTCCTCGACGCGGCCGACCGCCACGGCCGGCATGTCTGCTTCGTCGGCCGGTCGATGGTGCGCAACATGGGTGTCGCCTCGGACCTCGGCGTGCTGCGCGTCCCCCCCGGCCTCCTGGTGGACATGAAGGACGTCGAGCAGCTCCCCGACGACCGGGTCGTGCTCGTGTCCACCGGCTCGCAGGGCGAGCCGCTGTCCGCGCTGTCGCGCATGGCCAACCGGTCGCACCACCAGATCCGCATCGAGGCGCAGGACACCGTCGTGCTCGCCTCCTCGCTCATCCCCGGGAACGAGAATGCCGTCTACCGGGTCATCAACGGGCTGTCCCGCTGGGGTGCCCGCGTGGTGCATAAGGGTGTTGCGCAGGTGCACGTCTCCGGACACGCTCCGGCCGGCGAGCTGCTGTACCTGCTCAACGCCACGCAGCCCTCCAACGTCATGCCCATCCACGGGGAGTGGCGGCACCTGCGGGCACACGCCGAGCTGGCCAGGGCGACGGGTGTCCCCGCCGAGCGGATCGTCCTCGCCGAGGACGGGGTGGTCGTCGATCTCGTGGACGGCAAGGCCTCGATCGTCGGCGCCGTCCCCTGCGGCTACGTCTACGTCGACGGGCTCGAGGTAGGGGACGTGGGGGAGGCCACGCTGAAGGACCGCAGGATCCTCGGTGACGAGGGGTTCATCACGGTCACCGTGGCGGTCGACTCGGTTACCGGCAAGATCGTGGGCGGCCCGGAGATCGCCGCGCGGGGGTTCAGCGACGACCCGGCGGCGTTCGCGCCGGTGAGAGGGCTCATCGAGGCCGAGCTCGACAACGCTGCGGCAGAGGGAGTGGCCGACGCCCACCAGATCGCCCAGCAGGTCCGACGCGTCCTCGGCAAATGGGTCTCCGACACCTACCGCCGCCGCCCCATGATCATCCCGGTGGTCATCGAGGTCTAAGGGACCGTGGCTGCGGGCGCCCGGTCGGCCCAGTCGGCCGTTCGGCCGCTCGGCCGCTCGGCCGCTCGGCCGCTCGGCCGCTCGGCC
>JALYIZ010000084.1 GCA_030775505.1 Actinomycetota bacterium
CCGGCGAACCCGGCGCCGGGGACACGAAGGCGCCGGCCGGGGCCGAGGGGCCGCCCAGACCCGCGGTGCCCGGCAGGCCAGCCTGGGTCCCGCCCACGGTGGTTCCACAGGCGCACAGCAGAGCAGCCAGGGGCAGCCACAGGCGGGCCTTGCGTCCCATCAGAAGCCCCCCTTCACTGATCGAGCACACCTAATAGTAAGAACATTGACCCGTTGCTGGGCCCGTTTGTCAATGGACGGGTTATCTTGGGCGTTAAACATATGATTGTTGAGGAGTGGGCGGATGGGCACCTTGTCGCGCAGCCGGGCAGACTCGGTCGCCGAGCAGTTGCGCCAGCGGATCCTGACCCAGGCGGTGGGTGACGGGGAGAAGCTGCCGCGACTGGAGGACCTGGCGGCGGAGTTCGGGATCAGCCGGCCGACGATGCGCGACGCCCTGCGGATCCTGGAGACCGAGGGGCTCGCGACGGTCCGGCGCGGAAGGTTCGGCGGGGCGGTCGTGCACCGGCCGCAGACGCTGGACGCGGCGCACAGCCTAGGGCTGGTCCTGCGCGGGCAGGACGTCGGCGTCGATGACCTCACCGTGGCAATGCGCCACCTCGACCACATCTGCGCCCAGCTGTGCGCCGGGCGGACGGACCGCCACGAGGTGCTCGTGCCGGCGTTGTGGGAGGTGCACGAGCAGTCGGTCGGCGCGGTGGGGGATGGGCAGGCGTTCGGGCTGCTGTCGACGCGGTTCCACGAACTGTTGCTGACCGGTTCGGGCAACGCGACGATCACGCTGGTGGTCGGCGCGCTGCAGGTGTTGTGGACCGCGCACGCCGCTGCCTGGGCAGACCAACGTCAGCTCGGTCCTTCGGAGTTCCCGTCGCTGGAGTATCAGCGGCGCAGCCTCGCGGACCACGAGCTGCTGATCCGGCACATCGACAGGGGGGACGCGGACATCGCCGCGACACTGGCCCGGCGACACCTGGACTGGACGACGGGCTACCTGCTGGACTGAAGGGGCCGACTCGTTCCTGTCACTCGCTCGCGACCACGTGCAGAGGCCGGCTCATCGGCCGCTGTCGCAGGTGCCGGTGAAGAAGGGGTCGTGCTCCCGCGTGGGGAACTCCCCGATCGTTCGGCGGCGCCCGGCGTCGACGTAGCAGAGGGTGCCGGGGCTCGCGCTGCTGTCGGAGTAGGGCCCGATCGCCGTGTTGCTCCACCACCACTCCGCCGCGTCGGTCGTCATGCCCCAGCTGGATGGGGAGAAGCCGACCGCACCGGCATGCGTGACCGTGATCGGGTTGGGGAAGGTGGTCCGTAGGAGGCCGGCCCGGAACGTGGCGGGCGTCAGGTTCGGCCCGGCCATCTGGATGCCGGATGCAAGCAGCAGGAGCGGCCGGTAGTCCTCCTCGCGGTTGGCCAACAGTCCGGCCTCGGTCTGCTGGGACCGGCTCGGGTCGCCCTCATGGACCGCCATGTTGTACGGATCGAGCTCGGGCCTGATCTGCCGTGGCTGGAACGTCAGCCCGAAGGTGTCGGCGAGCTGGTCGCTCGGCGGGCCCCCGAGGGTGATGCAGAAGCTGCAGTCCATCCCGCCGTAGGTGGAGACGAGCCACTCGGGATGGTAGGCCTGACCGGAGGCAGCTCGGGCGAGAGCCCCGTACGCGAACAGATTGCACAGGCACGCGATGGTCGTCACGTTGTCCTGCTTCATGCGGAGGACGGCGTTGGTGGCAGACGCCGGGTCAGCGGTGACGCCTGTCTGGCCAGCTGCATAGTCCACTGGGTTGATGATCACGTCCTTGTCGTCGACCGCCGAACCGCAGGCTCGCAGCCGCTCCCTCATGCCCGCGATGGTCGCCTGCTGCGCGACCGGGTCGTCAAAGTACGTCGGGGATACGAGGATGCCGAACTTGCGTCGCTGCGTGTTGATCGACCTGGCCTGCGAGTCGACCCCGGAGCCGTGAATCGCGGGTTGCCCCGCGAGCCTGCTGCACATCCAGTCGCCCGTGGTGGTGAACATCTGCTGCGCTTCCATCGGGTACTGGTACAGATAGGGCGCACAGCGGTTGAGGTAGGTGTGCTCGTACGCGAGATACGAGGCTGCGGTCACCACGTGGTAGCGGCAGGCCATGGTCTGGTTGTAGTAGCGCCCGTTGTCGGAGCGGTAGAACGTCGAGGCGAACGGCTTGGGCCCATTGCAACCCTTGGCCGCTGCCGCCGCGTCTGCGTTCTGGGTAGCCTGATCGGCCTTGTTGGCGTTGGAGTCGCAGAATTCGAACTTGAGCTTGCGTCCGTAGAACTCGAAGCGCTTGTTGAAGAAGTTCTGCAGAGCCAGGTAGTCCGCGTCGGTGTTGTCCGGTGTCGGAATGGAGATGTACACGGTGTCGCGGGTGACGCCCGCCCAGGTGGCTCCGCCATTGTCCTTGCCGAGCCAATACTGCACGCAGGGTGGCGACTGCGGGTCCTCGATCTGCCGCAGGGGAGGCGGCCCGACGCAGGCGCGCAGCCGATCTTGGGGGATGGACAGAGTCGTGGGGCCGGCCGTCGGCGTGACCGCTGCCTTCGAGGCTCCGGGCGAGGCCGCCGGTGTGGGCTGGCCGCCGGTACCGGTGGCGTCAACTCCCTGGCCCGGCGGGGCGTGCTTGATGACCTGATCGGCGTTCGGCGCGAACTCTGCTGCTGTGGGCGGGGCCCCCGACGCCGCCTTCAGCAGCAGGGGGACAAGAAGCACAAGGACGGCTGCTCCGACGGCGAGGTTGGTGGCCGCAGGGCCTCTGCTGCCGCCTGCGGGCTTATCGGCCATGCTGGGCTCCGCTCGGCGGAACGGCGGTGTCAGTGAGGGTGCGGTCCCAGCGGAAGCCGGAGCCGGCGTCTGACAGCGTGAGTTCATCCTCGATGATCGCCGCGCCGAACTGGGTGGCGACCTGCAATCGCCACGCGAGGTTGCGGACCTGCGTCGGCGTGGTCAGGGTGCCGGTCAGCGCCACCGTGTAGGTGTCGACCACTGTCCCGCACACATCGACGCGCTTCTTGCCCGTCACGTTTCCCTGGACGCTCAGCGTGGTCTGGCTGAGTGGATCGGTCTGGCTCGAGGCCCACTCAACCGGGGGCTGGTAACCGACGGTGCCGAACGCGCCGGTGTCCCCGACGGGTATGGGCATCAACTCGACCCCGGATCCCATCGGGGCGAACGCCACGTCACCTCGCTGCCGGTCCTTCCACGCCAGACCGGTGAGGTAGAGGGCAGTGGTCGCGGCCGCGGGGGCCGACGATGGCTCCACGAGCTGGTACTGCTCGACTGAGTTGCCGCCGAACGGGCCGAGGCTGGTCCGCTCGACCCTCCAGTTGTCAACTTTCTGACCCGTTGCAGAGGTCGCCGGTGCCAACAGGGTCAGCACCGCCCTCACCGATCCACTGAGTTTGCCGGACGCGGGTGCCGTCGATGCTCCTGCGAAGCTGCCCGTGCTGTGTTGATCCACGCTGTCGGCGGCGGGGGGATGCGCGACGTTGGGCACGGCGAGCTCACCTGGGATCGCCAGCTGATCCGCCCTAGGGCAGGGGTCCGGCGCAGGGGGGGCCGCGATGGGCGCGGTGGTGGGAAGGGGCTCAGGTGCGGGCAGCGGCGGGAGCGGCAGCTGGGCCGCGACAGGCATGGATGGAGGCGGGACAAGCTGCACTGCCGTGCTCACGATGCGCGGCACCGTGATCGACACACCGCGCATCGTGACGTCCAGCGTCGACGCCGGCCCACAAGCCGTAGCGGCCAGTAGGCAGCCGCAAACAGCCATGGGGAGCCGGAGAGGTAGTCGTGGGCTCATGGGGTCCTCGTCGGGGTGGGTTCCGGTCCGGGGGTCGATGCTGGGCTGCCGACCGGTGCGGTCCCGGTCTGCGCGCCCTGTGACAGCGCCGCGCTCAGCGCGCCGTTGTCGACCGCGTCGCCGTCGCCGTAGCCGATCAGCTGCCTGGCGAGCAGCTCGGCTGCGCCGACGGGGATCTGGGCCCGCACGACGAGCAGTGCCAGCGCGGTTCGGGTCGGGAACCAGAGGTAGATCCGCTGGCTGCCATCATCGGCGACGAACAGCTGGTGCCTGGCCTGCGGGGCCAACGCGTGAACCTTCCCGATGCTGTCGGCGATGGCCTTGACCACGTCGGGTTTCTCGCTGCTGTAGCCAGGCTTGAGCTGGGCCACCTCGAGCGCGGCCTGCACCAGTCCGTCCCTGCTCATGGACAGGACTCGTCCACTGGAGTCGATCACCGTCGGGTCCTTGGCGCCCGCGACGTAGGCCTCCAGTCCCTTCTGCTCGTCCTTGACGGTCAAGCCGGCCAGCGCCGAGGGAGCCAGTCGAGTGGGGAAGGGTGCCTGGCCGGCAATGGCACGCTGACTTGGCCCCGCGCAGCCGCTGAGGAAAAGCGACATCGCTACCAGCAACGCCGGCGTGGCCGTCAGTGGCCGGCGACGCGCAAGCCAGCGCGCGGTGGTGAGGACACCGGTCCGCAGGCCCTCCAGCCGAGCGCGCAGCCGTGGAGTCCACCACGCGTTCGGCACTTCGGCGCTGTAGGGGAGGCGCAGGCTTGCCCGGGCGACCACAGCCAGGAGCCGGCTCGTCTCCGGCTGCGCTTTCGCGATTCGCCGACGCACGGAGGCGGCCAACCTCTCGGCGTCTGCGGCGTGTTGCCCGCTGACGTTGTCCCTGAGCTCACCCCACAGCGTCCTGGTGACGAGCCCGGCGAGTTCCTCGTGCTCCTCGTCGTGTTCGACCAGCGCGGCCACCTCCAAGGGCGTGCCGTGGCGTCCCGGCAAACCCAGGTCGATCATGAGGTCGCGCACCTCGCAGTAGGCGATGGCGATCCGGCCCGGGTTTCCGTGGTCGCGTGCCCACCGTCGGCGCCGACGTCGCCGCAACCCCTTCAACACCGCTGGGTAGGTGATGACCACAAGCAGGCATCCCGCGACGATGGGCAGCGCACGGAGCAGGTAGTAGCGCACGTAGACGTAGGGCGGCACCGCGCGCGAGGTATCGGTCGGCAGGTAGACCACGATCCCCAGCTCGTTGGAGGCGCGGATGTTCGGGTCGGTGTTCTTCTGGTTGTTTGACAGGCTCGCCTGGGCCTGGGGCGGCGTCCCGAGAATCGGCACCCAGCCGTAGGGCGCGAAGTAGGTCTCAAGGAACGTGGAGGCGTTCGTCGGCCGGAACTCGCGGCTGCCGTCCGGCTTCACCGTCCCCTGGTAGTAGCCGTATCCCATCCTCGCTGGAATGCCCGCCCAGCGGGCGAGCAGCGCCTCAGAGGCGGTCAGTTCGTACGGGCTTCCGGTGCCGCCGGAGAGCAGTTGCGCGACCCGTTCGGGGGAGACATCGACCGGCTTGCCCGGCCCAGCGGCGGTGAAGCCCTTGTACAACGCGCTGCGCAGGAACTGCAGCCGGGCGTATGGGCCTTGCGGTGCCTTGTCCAGCAAAGCCAGAACAGGCGCGGGTGGAGGGGGTGCGCTGACGAACTCGTGCACGGCGGACGGCACCGCCCCGGTGACGGCGCTCAGCTGCGAGCCCGTAGGAGGTTCGTGGGCGGTCAGCGTGTAGCGCAGGCCGGTGAAGACCGGCCGCGCTGCGAGCTGCATTGTCTGGGTGCGCGGGTCGTAGTCGATCGTGGCGTGGCCCTGGGCGCGCAGTGCGCCCGGCACGTCGGGCAGTAGGTGCCCGGTGGCCTGCTGGACCGTGATGGTCGTAGTGAAGGTGGCTGTCCGAGGGTCCTTCGGATCCGCCTCGGCGAGAGTGGCAGGCAGGGTGTGCCGTTGCAGCCGGCGGGTGTCGATCGGCGGCAGGAACCAGGCCTGCGCCTTGAGGTCGTAGACGTCGATGACGCCGAGGCGGAGTGGCACCTCGTGGTCGGACGTCACGCTGTACAGCGGCACGTCGGGCTGCGGCTTGCCCGCCGGCGGTCGTTGCGGTGGCACCGTGCGATCCGGGGCAGGGTTGGGGAACAGGAAACTGAGCTGGCTGGCCGCGAGCAGTGCAGCGACCAGGAGCGCGCCCGTGCCGACGCTCCTTCCGATCCGCCGGAGCTCGAAGCCGGCATTGAAGTCCTCGCCACTGCCGTCGGCCGCGTAGGAGGTGGCGAGCGCCAGCATGACGAAGCCGACGCTCACGGCACTGGTGGTGATGGCGGAGGTAGGGGGTTGCAGCAGTGCGCCGCCGATGGTCAGGGGCAACGGGACCGCGACCGCGAGCCGGGGCCGCCTGAGCGCGACCGCGAACGACGAGGCGGAGGCAGCGAAAACGGCGGCGATCACCAGCAGGATCAGCCGCCAACCCGGGGCAAAGTCGATCGGGGGCTGCAGGATCTGCGACGAGGTCGCCGCGTCCTTGACCAGTAAGGGCAGGCTCGACGTGCCGGCGCCGGCGGCGGGGGCCACCAGCGCAGCACCGAGCAGGAGCGCTGCGGGGATGACGGCGTACTGGAGCAGGGTGCTGCGCAGCCGGAGCCCGAGGTAGACGAGCCCCACACCGAGCAGGACGCCGAGACCCGCGACGACCCGCGCTTGCTGACCCCGGAAGATGCCCCCGAGCATCCAGGCCGCTGCCGTGCCCGACAGCGCTGCCGACAGCGAGCACATGCCGAGAACGGCACCCGAGACGTCCGTGTCCTCCCGCGGGGTGCCGCTGCCCGCCACAACGGCATCGGCGCTCCGCAGCAGATCCAGATCAGGCGTCTCGTGCACGACGGTGTCCACGGGGCGGTCGAGCAGCGAGGTCATCGAAGCGCCAGCCCGAGTGCGTGACCGAAGACCGACTCCAGCTGGTCGCCGGCGCGAACCTGGACAACCTGGGCGCCGATCTCCCGGCAGCGGCGTGCGGCGTTGGGATCGCTGTCGTCCCAGTGCAGGAGAGCGACGACCAGGGACATGCCGCGCTGGGTCAACAGCCGGATGCGCCCAGCGGTTGCCGCGTCGACCTGGGGCGTGATGATGCAGAGGTGACTGCCCCCGCCGCGATGGCCGAGCATCCGCTCCACCTCCTCGCGAAGGCTCATGGAGGACAGCTTTAGGCGGGCCAGCTCGTCGTTCAGCGCGATCCGCGCCCGTGCGCCCCGCAGGCTGGCGGCGAGGAGCCCGTCGTTACTGCTCAGCCCAACCGAGAAGCCCTGCCTGAGGTGGTGCGTCCCCAACGACGCCACCGCGCGGATGCCCAGCTCGAAGGTGTCGGACGGCAGGCCGGGGCTGTGCACTCTGTCCTCGTTGTCGATGAGGAGGCTGATTCGGTCGGTGATGCCTTGCTCGGACTCCCGAACCATCAGCTTGCCGGTGCGGGCGGCTGCGGTCCACACCATCCGCCGCAGGTCGTCGCCGGGGATGTATTCGCGCATCCCGTAAAACTCGATGCCCTGCGGCCATGGCTTCGACACCGGCGGCCGGAAGGGTGGGTCCTCCCACATCCGCGTCAATGGGCGGTCGAAAATCGCCTCTGTGGACGGGTGAACGATGACCTCGACCGGGTCGATCAGCGTCTGCTGGCGCCGGGCCAGTCCGAACGGGTCGGTCCACTCGGCGGACAGCGGACCCAGCTCGTACACACCGCGCAGCACCGGCCGGACGCTGTAGGTGTGGGCGAAGGGCTGTCCCCTGCCGATCGTCGGGACCTGGATGCGCACCGGCTCGCCGAGCAGGCCGGAGAGGTGCTCCTGGAGGACGAAGGCGCGTCGGGGGCGGGGTGACTCGACTGTGATCTCGACCTCGGCCAGCTGCCCGACGCGCATCCGCACCGGCAGTTCGGAGCGCACTGCGCTGAGTTGACGCTTGCGCCGGGAGGACACAGCGGCGGAGACGACCATCAGGATGCCGGCGTAGACGAGCAGGTACAGCGCCCTACCGCCGAGGGCACGAGCCAGCGCGTAGCCCGCAAGGGAGGCGACCAGCACTGCCAGCCCCGCGACGGTGAAGCCTGACGCGCGCTCCAGAACCACCCAGAGCGCGTCGGCCTCACCCCGGCGACGTTTCCGTCCCCGCAGCAGCTGCAGGCGAGCCACTGCCTCAGCGCGCCTTGCGGTCGATCTGCGGCACGTCACTGATGCCGAGCGGCACCGGCACGCGGGTCAGGATCCGCTCCAGCACAGCAGACACCGTCTCGTCACGCAGTTGCGCGTCGGGCGTGAGGATGAGCCGGTGCTCCAGCACTGCGGACAGCAGTGCCCTCACGTCGTCGGGCAGCACGACGGTGCGTCCCTGGGACGCGGCGCGCACCCGGGCCGCCTTGACGAGCGCGATCGAAGCGCGCGAGCTGCCCCCCATCAGCAGCGAAGGATCGGTGCGGGTCGCCTGGCAGACATCGACGATGTACATCTTGACCGGTTCCGGGAGTGACACGCCCTGGCAGAACACCTGCATCGCCACAATCTCGTCGGTACTCGACACCGGCCCGAGGCGGGTGATGGCTTCCGTGGCGCTGTTGGCGTCGAGCAGTTCGCTTTCCGCTTGCCGGTCGGGGTAGCCGACGGTGAGCTTGATCAGGAAGCGGTCGAGCTGAGCCTCCGGGAGCGGGAAGGTACCCGCCATCTCCAGGGGGTTCTGGGTGGCGAGGATGAGGAATGGCACCGGGAGCTTGTACGTGACACCGTCCATGGTCACGTTCCTCTCCTGCATGGCCTCGAGCAGCGCCGACTGGGTCTTAGGCGTCGCCCGGTTGATCTCGTCGACCAGGAGCACGTTGGAGAAGACCGGTCCCTCGCGGAAGCTGAACGTGCTTGTGCGGGTGTCGAGCACGGGCGCGCCGGTCACGTCTGAGGGCAGCAGGTCTGGCGTGCACTGGATGCGGTTCGCACGGGCGGCGATCGACGTCGACAGCGCGCGGGCCATCATCGTTTTTCCCGTTCCCGGCATGTCCTCCAGAAGGCAGTGGCCGTCCGCCACCATGGCGGTCAGGACCAGCCGTAGGGCGTCTTCCTTGCCCTTGATCACCAGGGAGGCGTTGGCAACGATCCGCTCGAATGCCTCCTGAAAGGAGTCCGCCGTCATGGCCGGCCTGGTCTGCCGGAGGGCGTGGACGCGAGTCGGTGTAGCCATCTTCCTGCGGGCTCCCTTGTCTGCTGGGCGGGTCATGCGCTCGGGACGAGCTCGGTGGCGGGCTTGGTCAACCGGGACGTGGCCGCC
>JALYIZ010000085.1 GCA_030775505.1 Actinomycetota bacterium
TGGGCCGCTGGACCAGCGCGGACACGTATTCGGTGTAGACGACGTGGATCTCGTCCACCCCGCCCTGCTCGGTCGGCTGGAGGAACGCCGCGATCAGGGTGTCGGCGATCCGCCGGGCGTCGCCGTAGGTGGGCTGCTCGGAGAAGCCGGTCCAGGACTGCTCGACCGGCCGGTTGCGGAACCGGTAGAAGCCCAGCGCCTTGCGGCCGACGAGGAAAGCGACCGGCTCCTTGCCCTCGCTGCGCAGCAGGCCGCCCAGCGCCTCCGCCGACTTCAGCACGTTGGCGTTGTAGCCGCCCGCCAGTCCCCGGTCGCTGGAGATGACCAGGACCGCCGCCCGGGTGGGGTTGGGCTTGTCGTTCACCAGCGGGTGGTCGACGGTCGACTGCGACGCCAGCGCCGACAGGACGCGGGTGATCTCCCGCGCGTACGGCTGCGCGGCAGCCACCCTGGCCTGCGCCTTGGCGATGCGCGAGGCGGCGATGAGCTCCATCGCCCGGGTGATCTTCTTGGTCGACTGCACCGTCCGGATGCGGCGGCGGTAGACCCGGAGCTGGGCACCCACGGCTAGCTGGCCTTACCGTCCGGCGGCGGGGTCGTGTACGAGGTGATCTTCTCCTGGCCCTCGTCGGCCTTGTCCATGGCGTCCACCGGCGCGTCGTTGACCAGTGGCTTGCCGTCCGAGGTCTGGAACCTGGCGCTGAACTCCCCGATCGCCGCGGTCAGCGACTCGACGGTGCTCTCCTCGAGCTTGCCGGTGGACAGGATGGTGTCGTAGATCCCCTGATGCGAGCGGGCCAGGAAGTCCAGGAACTCGGACTCGAAGCGGCGGATGTCCCGCACCGGCACGACATCGAGGAAGCCGTTGGTGCCGGCCCAGATGGACACGACCTGGCGCTCGACCGCCATCGGGGTGAACTGCCCCTGCTTGAGCAGCTCGACGAGCCGCGCGCCTCGCTCAAGCTGAGCCTTCGATGCCTTGTCGAGGTCGGAGCCGAACGCCGAAAAGGCTTCAAGCTCCCGGTACTGGGCGAGGTCGAGCCGGAGCCGACCTGAGACCGACTTCATCGCCTTGATCTGCGCGTTGCCGCCGACGCGCGAGACCGAGATACCGACGTTGATGGCCGGGCGGACGCCGGAGTTGAACAGGTCGGTCTCGAGGAAGATCTGGCCGTCAGTGATGGAGATGACGTTGGTGGGGATGAAGGCCGAGACGTCGTTGCCTTTGGTCTCGATGATGGGCAGCCCGGTCATCGAGCCCGCGCCGAGCTCGTCGGAGAGCTTCGCGCAGCGCTCCAGCAGGCGCGAGTGCAGGTAGAAGACGTCGCCGGGGTAGGCCTCACGGCCCGGCGGGCGACGCAGCAGCAGGGAGATCGCCCGGTAGGCATCGGCCTGCTTGGACAGGTCGTCGAAGACGATCAGCACGTGCTGGCCCTGGTACATCCAGTGCTGGCCGATGGCCGAACCCGTGTAGGGCGCGAGGTACTTGATGCCGGCCGGCTGGGACGCGGGGGCGGCCACGACCGTCGTGTACTCGAGCGCGCCGGTCTCCTCGAGGCGCCCGACGAGCTCGGCGATCGTCGACCCCTTCTGGCCGATGGCGACGTAGATGCACTTGACCTGCTTCTTGGGGTCGCCGGTCTTCCAGTTGTCGCGCTGGTTGATGATCGCGTCGAGCGCGACGGCGGTCTTGCCGGTCTGCCGGTCGCCGATGATGAGCTGGCGCTGGCCCCGGCCGATGGCCGTCATGGCGTCGATGGCCTTGATGCCGGTCTGCAGGGGCTCGGTCACGGGCTGCCGCTGGACCACGGTGGGCGCCTGCAGCTCAAGGATCCGGCGCCCCTCGGCGACGATGTCACCCTTGCCGTCGAGCGGGTTGCCGAGCGGGTCCACGACGCGGCCGAGGTAGCCGTCGCCGACGGGCACGGAGAGCACCTCGCCGGTCCGGCGGACCTCCTGGCCCTCCTCGATACCGTCGGCGTCGCCGAGGATGACGCAGCCGATCTCGCCCTCCTCGAGGTTGAGTGCCAGGCCCATGACGCCGCCCTGGAACTCGAGCAGCTCGTTGGTCATGGCGGAGGGAAGCCCCTCGAGACGGGCGATGCCGTCACCGGTCTCGGTGACCCGGCCCACCTCCTCGCGGGTGGTCTCCGGCCGGTAGGCCTCGACGTACTGCTCGATCGCGCTCCGGATCTCCTCCGGCCTGATCGCGAGCTCCGTCATGGGTTCCTGCTCTCTGCGTGGTCCTCGGGCGACGGGTGTCGGCGCCTGGCGGTCTGGTTCGGTCGTTCCGGGGGCGGTTCGGTGCGGGTCGGGAAGCGTGGGAAGGGCGTCAGAGATGCTCGGTCAGTCCGCGCCGGGCGATGTCGAGACGGCGCGTGATGCTCGCGTCGAGCACCTCGTCCCCGACGCGGATCACCAGACCGCCGAGGATGCTGGGATCGACCTCGAGCCGGACCCCGATGGCCTTGCCGTAGAGGCGGGACAGCTCATCGGCCAGCCTCGCGGTCTGCGCCTCGTCGAGCGGCACGGCGGCGGTGACCCGGGCGTTGAGCCGCTCACGCAGGTCGGCGGCGAGCTTGGCGAAGGCGTCGAGAGCCTCGGTCAGGCTGCGGCCACGCAGTCCCGACACGGCAGCGGCGGTGATCACCCGCAGGCTGACCGGGCGGACCTTCCCGTCGAGCAGCGCGGCCAGCAGCGACCGCTTGCCGGCCTCAGTCTGCGCCGGGTCGGCCAGGGTGTCACGCAGTGCGGCCTCGCGCTCGACGATCCGGCCGAAGCGGAACAGCTCGTCCTCGACGTCGTCGAGGGTGCCGTCCGCCAGCGCCTCAGCGAAGGCGGCCAGGGCCGCGAGGGTCTCGATCGCCTCGGTGAGGTCGCGCGGACGCGACCAGCGCGAGGTCACGAGCTCGCTGAGGAAGCTCAGCGAGGCAGGGGTGATGCGCGCGCCCAGCAGCCCCTCGAGCAGGGCGGTCTTGGCCTGCGGCGGGACGAACGGGTCGGCGAGCGTGCGGCGGAGCGGGAGCTCGCGCCCGAGCAGTCCGACCACCCCGAACAGGTCCTCCGACAGGGCCCCTAGGTCAGCGGCGGACCCGCCGCCGGGGCCGGTCGAGCCCAGGCCGGTCAGCCTCGCCCGCGCCTGCGCGAGCGATGTGCGGCTGGCACCGAGCATCAGCGGACCTGCTCCGGCTGCGGGGCGGCGCTGCCGCGGCCCTCCGCGTCGAGGTCGGCAAGGAACCGGTCGACGACGCGGCGCTGCAGAGCCTCGTCGGCAAGGGACTCGCCGACGATGCGCCCCGCGAGCTCAACGGACAGCTGTCCCACCTCACGGCGCAGCTCGGCCAGGACCTGACGGTGGGTGACCTCGAGCCGCTCCTCGGCGAGGCGGGTGACGGACTCCGCCGCCGTCCTGGCCTCGTCCTTGGCCGTCTCGATGATCTCCGCCCGGAGCCGGTTGGCTTCCTCGCGCGTCCGGGCCGCCTCGGTGCGCGCCTCGCTGAGCAGCTTGGCGTACTCGGCCTGAGCGGCGTCGAGCCGCTCCTTGGCCTCGCGGCTGTCCTCGATCTGCTGGCGGATCAGGCCCTGCCGGGCGACCATCGACTTCTGCAGCGGCGGGACGATGTACTTCCACATCACCGCCAGGATCAGCGCAAAGGCGACGATCTCCGCGACAAACGTCCCATCAGGGATCAGGAAGTTCCCTGCGGCGAGCGTGGTGGGCTGCGACATCGCTACTTGGCGAGGACGAAGACGAAGTAGCCCATGAAAGCGAGGTTGATGAAGTACATCGCCTCACACAGACCGACCGTGATGTAGAAGAGCGTGCTCAGCCGCCCCTGGGCCTCGGGCTGCCGCGCCACCCCGGCGATGTACTGGCTACCCGCCAGGCCGTCGCCGATGCCGGCACCGACGGCACCGCCGGCGAGGGCCAGCCCACCGCCGACCATGGCACCGGCGAGGGTGACCGCGTGTCCGATGTCCGTTGCCATTTGCGTGTTTCTCCTCGGTGAGTGTGCGCCCGCCGCCGATGCGACAGGGTGGGGAGTGGGTCGGTCGGGCTGGGCTAGTGCCCCTCTTCGCTGACCGCGAAGCTGAAGTACACGATGGTCAGCAGTGCGAAGATCAGCGCCTGGATCACGCCGATGAACATGTCGAACAGCTTCCAGACAACCGTGGGCAGCCAGAGGATGGTCGACGGTAGCAAGCCGATCAGCGCGATCATCAGGCCACCGGCGAACAGGTTACCGAAGAGCCGCAACGCCAGTGAAAGCGGCTTGGCCACCTCCTCGATGGCCCGGAACGGGATGAGCCAGCGGGGCGCGCCGAGGAAGCTCTTGACGTAGCCGCCGAGGCCCTTCTTGCGGATCCCGGTCAGGTGCACCCAGCCGAGCACCAGGATGGCCAGCGCCGCGGTCAGGTTGATGTCCGACGTGGGCGAGATCAGGTGTTCCTTGGTCGGGACGATCTCGACCCAGTTGGAGATGAGGATGAAGGCGAACAACGTCGTCGCCAGCGGCACGACGAACGGCGCCGACGTGATCCCCATGGCCGACTCGACGAGGTCCTCGATGTAGGCGACCAGGCTCTCGAAGGCGATCTGCAGCTTGCCGGGGACGCCGTCGGCGATCTGCGCCCGCATGTACAGACCCAGTCCGATCAGGATGCACCCGGCGACGAGCGTGGAGATCACGGTGTCGCTGTTGACAGTCAGTCCGAGGATCGAGGCCCGCGGGTGGTTGCCGACGTTGATCTCGGTGGCGATCAGGGCGGTTCTCATCCGAGCCGGGCCTCCTTGGCAGCGGCGCCGATCGTCGCGGCGAGCGAGAGCAGCTGGTACAGGGCCAGGCCGAGCAGCAGGAGCCACCCGTCCGGCCGGGCGAAGAACGCGATCGCCAGCGCGACCGCCGTGATCAGGCCGAGCCGGCCCATGGCACTTTTGACGATGACCTTGCGGGTGGGGTTGCTCTGCGGGGTCAGCCGTTCAGTGGCCGCCTCCATGAGCAGCCCGTTGACGACCCCGAGGGCCACGCCGGCGCTCAGCAGCAAGCCGAGCGTGAGGTGCCCAACGAAACCGGAGACGAGCAGAGCCACGACGGCGCAGATTCCGGGGACAACCAGGACGCGCAGCACGTGGCCGGCGCCGCGGGCCGTGCCGGGTCCGGGAGCGGACGCAGTGGCCACTGCAGGGCATCTCCGTTTCGGGGTCGTGCGGGCGGGACAGTCAGTCTTGCAGGTGTCGGCGGATCTCCAGGAAGGACCCCGCCGCGCCCAGCACGAGGCCGGCCGTGAGACCGACCAGCACGAGCACCGGTGCAGTGCCGAGCCAGCCGTCGAGGACGTGCCCGAGGACGAGTCCCCCGACGAGGCAGCCCGCGTTGGCCAGACCGAGGCCGGCCAGTCGTGCGAGCGAGAGCTGCCGGTCGCCGCGCGGAGCGCCGTCGTCGCGAGAGCCTACCGTCACGTCCGGCGGTCGCGGAGCCGGGGCACGCTGATCACCAGCAGGGCGACCATCCCGAGGGCGAGGACCGCCCCGACGACCGGCAGGACGCCGCCGGTGACGGACACGGCCACCGCGCCGAAGGCCAGCAGCGCCGTCCAGAAGTACATGATCAGGACCGCGCGGGTGTGGCTGTGGCCGATCTCGAGGAGCCGGTGGTGCAGGTGCTCCTTGTCGGGGGCGAACGGCGAGCGCCCCGCGCGGGTGCGTCGCACGACGGCGAGCAGCAGGTCCACGAAGGGCACGGCGAGCACGGCGAGCGGGAGGAGAAGAGGCAGCAGGACCGGGAAGACGGTGGCTGGCGGGAGATTGGAGTAGTCGAACTGGCCGGTGAGGCTGGTGACCATCGCCGCGAGCATGAGGCCGATCAGCATCGCCCCCGAGTCGCCCATGAAGATCCGCGCCGGGCTGAAGTTGTGCGGCAGGAACCCGATGCAGGCGCCGGCCAGCACGACAGCGATCAGTGCCGGCGAGCTGATCCGCTCCTGGGCGATGCCCTGGGTGATCTGACCGCTCGACAGCGAGTAGGCGAAGGCGAAGAAGGCCAGTGAGGCGATGGCCCCCACCCCGGCCGCCAGACCGTCGAGACCGTCGACGAAGTTGAGCGCGTTGATGGTCAGCAGGGCCAAGCCGACCGTTAACGGGACGCCCTCCACGCCGAGCGAGGCCACGCCGAGCCCGGGGAGGGTGATGGTGAGCAGCTGCAGTCCGAGCAGCACCATGACGCCCGCCGCGACGACCTGCCCGGCGAGCTTGGTGAGGGCGTCCAACGGCCACCTGTCGTCGATCACCCCGATGGCCACGATCACGGCACCCGCCACGAGCACCGCCTGCACGTCCGAGTAGGTGAACACGGCCTGCAGCGCCGGCAGGGCGTGCGCGACGAGGAACGCCGCGGCCACTCCCCCGTAAATCGCCAGACCGCCCAGCCGAGGGGTGGGGATGGCGTGGACGTCGCGGTCCCGCGGCTCGGCCATGGCGCCGACCCGGATGGCCAGCCGGCGCGCCAGCGGGGTCAGCAGGTACGTGACCGCCGCCGCGACGCACAGGACGAGCGCGTACTCCCGCACGGGGAGGGACCCTACCCGCGGTGAGAGGCGGCAGGACGCGGGTAGGCGGGATGCGCCTGGACGAGCGCGGTGACCGCGTCGTGGATCTCGGCTGCCGCCGTGCCGTCCGCGTCACGGACGGCGCGTGCAATCAGTGACGCCACGGCCTTCATGTCGCCTTCGAGCATGCCCTGGGTGGTCACGCTGGGGGTGCCGACCCGGATCCCGGAGGCGACGGCCGGCGGCTGCGGGTCATAGGGGATCGCGTTCTTGTTCAAGACGATCCCCGCGCGGCCGGTGCGCTCCTCCGCCTCCAGGCCCGTCACGCCGACCTCGCGCAGGTCCAGCAGCGCGAGGTGGCTGTCGGTCCCGCCCGACACCGGGCGGATGCCCTCGACGGCCAGCGAGTCAGCCAGGGTCTGGGCGTTGGCGATCACCTGGCGCGCATACGCCTGGTACGACGGCTGCAGGCACTCTTTGAGCGCCACCGCTTTGGCAGCGACGGCATGCATGAGCGGGCCACCTTGGCTGAACGGGAAGACCGCCTTGTCGATGCGGGCCGCCAGCTCCTCGGTGCACAGGATCATCCCGCCGCGCGGTCCACGCAGCACCTTGTGCGTCGTGAAGCACACGACGTGCGCGTGCGGCACCGGAGAGGGGATCGCCTTTCCGGCGACAAGGCCGATGAAGTGGGCAGCGTCCACCATGAGCCAGGCTCCGACGCTGTCGGCGATCGCCCGGAAGCGGGCGAAGTCGATCAGGCGCGGGTAGGCCGTCGCGCCGGCGATGATCATCTTCGGCTGGTGCTCCTCGGCCAGGCGCGCCACCTCGTCGTAGTCGATGAGCTCGCTGTCAGGGTCCACGCCGTAGCCGACGACGTTGAACCACTTGCCGCTGAAGTTCACCTTGGAACCGTGTGTCAGGTGCCCCCCGTGCGGCAGGGACATCGCGAGGACCGTGTCGCCCGGGGTCAGCAGCGCCCCGTACGCCGCGAGGTTCGCACTCGCACCGCTGTGCGGCTGGAGGTTGGCGTGCTCGGCTCCGAAGAGCTCCTTGGCCCGGGCGATGCCGATCAGCTCGCCGCGGTCCACCACCTCGCACCCGCCGTAGTAGCGCTTGCCCGGGTAGCCCTCCGCATACTTGTTCGACAACGTGCTGCCGAGAGCGGCCAGGACCGCCGGGCTGGTGAAGTTCTCGCTGGCGATCAGCTGCAGCCCCCCGCGCAGGCGGGTGAGCTCGTCGAGCACCACCGACGCGATCTCGGGGTCCTGCTCCTGCAACGCGTCGAAGTCCGGGCCCCAGAACGTCATGGTGCTCCTGCTGTGCCGTCGGAAGGTGAGGGCCCCACTCTAGGGGCTGTGCGTCCGGCCCGCGATGAGGTCCAACGGACGCTGCAGGCTGGAGTCGATCAACGCGGCACAGGCCAGAAAAGCCGACTCTGGCGCGTGGAACGGGTCCTCGAGGTCGTCGTCATCGGGAGCGTCCGGGGGGACCAGGCCCCGGTTGCCCGCCGCCGCGCGCACGAGGGCCTCGGCCCTGGCCACCGGGTCCACCTCGGGCAGATCCTGCGGGCCGACGACGGAGGTGAGCCGGGCGAACTCAAGCAGGGTGAAGGTCCGGGCAGCTCCGCGTGGGTGCAGCACAACCGCTGCCGCCCGGTGCTCGCGGGTCGCGGTGAGGACCAGGTGGGCGGCCGAAACGTGTCCGACGTCGAGCTCCCGGGCCCGGAAGCCGGCGCCGTCGATCGCGTAGGTGTCGAGCGTGCTCAGCGCGAAGTCCTCCATCGGGGCACCGCTGTGCCCCCAGCTGCCCGCCGAGGACACCTCGAAGCGGACCGCCTGCGCCCCCAGCCGCCGGGAGAGGCCGTCCCGGGCCAGGAATTCCGCCATCGGCGAGCGGCAGATGTTGCCGGTGCAGACAAACAGGATCCGGAAGCGCTCACGGTCGGTCAGCAGCCGGAAGCTCACGCCGGCCCCTCGACGTCGGGGACAACCTCGAGCAGGCGGGCGAGCGGGACCGCGCCGGCGCGCAGGACACGGGGCCGGGCGCCGGTCAGGTCCAGGATCGTCGACGGCACCGGCTCCCCCACCGCACCGGCGTCGAGGTAGACCGCCGCGGCCGTACCAAGCTGCTCGAGCGCCTGCTGCGCGTCCGGTGCGGGCGGGTGGCCGGTCCGGTTGGCGCTGCTGACCGCCAAGGGACCGGTCTCGGCGAGCACGGCCAGGGCTGTCGGGTGCAGCGGCATGCGCACCGCCACCGTCCCCCGGGTCTCGCCCAGGTCCCAGGCGAGAGACGGGGCGGCCCGCACGACGAGCGTCAGCGCACCGGGCCAGAAGGCGTCGATCAGCTCGCGCGCCACCGGCGACACGCTGTCGGCGAGGCCGTCCAACGTCCGCCCGCTCCCGACCAGAACGGGGACCGGGAGGTCGCGCCCGCGTCCCTTCGCCGCGAGCAGCCGCCCGACGGCGTCAGGGGAGAAGGCGTCGGCAGCCAGTCCGTACACGGTGTCCGTCGGCAGTAC